>NZ_JBMDKC010000303.1:0-596 GCF_057809515.1 Bacillus sp. FG16 | reverse complement strand
TTGTGATTCACAATCTCGACTAGATTTAAAAGAACAAGCTCGTAGAGCTGCAGCTGTAAGTGGGAAACCGATTTTTATCTTTCGCGAACTGATAAATTATTTAACTACTAAACGAATTATTATTCCTGGCTATAGCTTTATACAAGAGGTTGTAGGAAATGCTATTACATATGAACAAAAACGCCTTATAAGGATTATACACAAACAACTATCCGAGGCGGATAAACGGCATTTAAAAGAATTATTATACAATCCTTCTGGGTTATATAAGATTACTCGAATTAAACATGAACCTAAAGACTTTAGTATGAACGAAATTAAACGCGAAATTGAATATGGGAAAGAAATGTATCCTCTTTTTCAACTGGCCAATTCAATTTTGCCACAACTAAAGATTTCTAATGAAAGTATTAAATATTACGCTTCTTTAGTAGAGTATTACTCCGTATATAAATTAAAAAGGTTTAATGAATTCCTTATAAGTCTTTATTTATTGTGCTTTATTTTTCATCGATACCAAAGAATGAATGATAATTTGATTAATAGTTTTATTTATAAAATGAGAAAATACAACGATGATATCTTATCCTTTGCGA
>NZ_JBMDKC010000302.1:0-619 GCF_057809515.1 Bacillus sp. FG16 | reverse complement strand
TATAAAAAAACGGACTTCACATATAGTAAGAACAGCAATTCCACCATACAATTCATTCATTGCACACGAAATCCCTACAGAATACTACAAAGTGGCATTGCGCTTTCTCCTGAAAGGCATAAGGGCACAGAAAGGCGTACTGTTCTTCCGTACGTCTTTTTTCATACGCTCCCCTTTCGCATAACAAATCAGCATTCCGATTCTTTCATTTGTTATGCGAATCTATTTCTCTTCTTCCATCCTTCTACTTTCTAACTCGCTTTCTAATTTCCGATACCACTTTCCTTTTTTTCGTGTGAAATACGTCTTTACTTCTACATACGGTATCCAAATATCACGTGCCTGAATTCGTTCCATCACACTATCTAACATATATTCTTCTTCATAACGTTTGGGTTTTCGCAAATACATGACGATAAAACCTCGATATTCTTCTTGTAACCATCCTGCTATCAAATTCTTCTGATTCTGTTTCAGATGTGACCATTTCTTGTTCGTTTGGAGAATTTGACCATTTACATGCTCATGATTTTTCATCGTTCTCCCTCACTTTGCTCACCATTATTTGTTCCTTTATTATACCATATTCTACTTTCTTTTCGTTGTACTCCCCCAACCT
>NZ_JBMDKC010000301.1:0-621 GCF_057809515.1 Bacillus sp. FG16 | reverse complement strand
TGAAAATATTACAGTATATTTCACCAATTGCATGGCAACATATCAATTTTTATGGTCGTTATGAATTTAGTAAATCCCCAATGGTAGTAAATATAGAGAAAATTCTTGAGAGTATTAATAAAGATGATATTCTAACCAGCTTAACACAAGAAGACTCCTTGGAAGAATAAAGTATCGCTGTCCTTATTCCCCCTTTTCGGGGGGATGGGCAAAAACACCCTATATTGAGTCTTATTTTAACAAAAAGTGTCACAGAATAATAGTTCTGTGACACTTTTTGTTCATGCATCTTTTCAAGAGGGTAGGGTATGGTAATACCTAAAATTAGGTTGTTGCTCTGAAAGAATACATCATTTAGACATTTGGGCTAAATGTGAAATAACCCCTTTTATTTTCGGAATATTACAAAATGTCTGTTTCACTCGAAGATGCTGGTTCTACCCCTCATACTGCACCCCGATGCCGTATACAACAAAAGGACGTATATGCGTTACGTCCTCAATCATCAGTCCTATTTTTTTCGTCCGATTACTTACCCGTAATCGATTCATATACATGTCGATTGCATCAAATGTATGCTGGTCCCAAATCGCTTCATCCCAATTGGACACATTCGCAGCA
>NZ_JBMDKC010000300.1:0-633 GCF_057809515.1 Bacillus sp. FG16 | reverse complement strand
AATTACGAATTTAATCGTATCGGCTCCACAAGAAAGAATGTGTATAACACGAAAAGAAATAAGGGCCGTTTTCCTTATAGCGATACGTTAAAGATACGATTAAATCAAAGTTGGCCAGAAATTTTATTCTGTTGTAAACAGCTAATCGAAGTCAAAAAATATGATGGTATTTCAAGAGAACTACTGCGACATGAATATACAATGATTAGTAAAAAATTAGGGCGTGCTGCTACTATGCGTGAACTAACTGATCAGACTAAATTTTCACTTGATATATATCGTCAATACTTTTCGACCATTAAAAAATTAAGGGAAGAATGCGGATTTCGCCATGATTATAAAGGTGGAAAGAAGCCTATTGAATTAAGTACTTGTAAAAAAGAATTAGTTCGGATATACAAAAAACACAATAGAAGGTTAACTTATAATGAATTAAAACAAGAGAGTACAATTAGTCTATCAACCTTATTTAGACGCTTTGAAACTACAAAAATCAATGTTATTTGGGAGAAAATTGAAGATTACATGTGAGAAATAAAGTGTACTTTTTCACTAGGTACACTGCCTAAGTAACGTAAGCTTATTCTCCATGTCTGGGATTTGGACAAAAAACATTTATGAGCAAATCACGTG
>NZ_JBMDKC010000030.1:0-58716 GCF_057809515.1 Bacillus sp. FG16 | reverse complement strand
AATTTTGTTTTTAACTGTTTATTTTCTAACCGTAGCTGTTCCAATTCATTTAACTCTTTTGGCCCTTTTCCATAAGAATATTGCTTTCCTACAGGTTGTTGAAAACGGTACGTTTGACCGGTACGATACCACTTCATCCATGTCTTAATTTGGGAAACATTTTTAATTCCAAACTTCTCCATAATGGTCCGATTGGAATATCCATCCTTTTTCATTTCAATCACTTTCCACTTTATTTCTTCTGGGTAATGAACTCTTGTCTTCAAACCAAAAACACCTCCATTGAATTTGCATACTTAGTATGCGAATTCAGGAGGTGTTTTTTTCATGTACCACTATTCGGGTTCACTTCACATAGGCTTGGTGTTTTTCATTTTATCAACTTCACTATAAACACAAGACATGCTACGACAACAACGGTAATTGCCAATACATAAGGCGGCAGAAACTTCAAAGACCATAATGCCATCATGATTGTCGCAACTGTTAAATACGTTTGCTTTGCGTCTTCTGTCATTTTTTCACGAAGTAAGAAGACGTACAAATAGCCAATTGGCGGCGTAATGAAGCAAAGAACATATATGATTTTTGATTTTAAATACCATTTTTGTTCTCCAAGTTTCTTTATATCCCCTTCTATTCTCTTATGCTCTTGTTCTCTCGCTTCTTCTAAAAGTGGATTTTCCTCTTCTCCTCGCTTTTCTTTCATATAAGGAAGAAAGTGCATAAAAAAATAGTATGCGAATACGAACGCTCCAAATCCAATATTTAATCTTTCTAATGGAATATGCTCACTAAAAAAAGCAGCAGTAAGCACTAAAGACAAACAGTACGTCATCATCCAAAATGAACGTTTTCTCTTTTTCCGTTCCATTTCTTTTTTACCTTGTATATCTTTTCTTTTCGAAAGCCATATAGAAATAAAGCAATCTACTACAAATAGAGCAAAAATAAATATCGCAACGTGTACTGTTTCTAAATCCTCAAATGAAAAGATATTTGGGAATGCAACATGCAATACAATTAGCGTGTACAAAATTAGCCCTATAAAATAAAGTGAAACTTTAATCAGTGGGGTCTTGTTCCTCCCCCACTGATTATTAGTTGAACCAATCGGGCTTTTACGGGCAGTTGATCCCCACCTAACTTCTTTCCTTTCGCTGAATTTTGAGGTCGGGGTCTTACTGCCCGTTAATGCGGGATAAATACGTCTCATTTTTCATCCCTTTCTTATTTCCTAACATTAGGTTAACATACATTTTTTAGAAATAGACGGACAAAATATATATGTGTAAAAAAGGAGGATGCTATATGGATGATTCTGAACGCATTATTTTAGACGTGAACGGAAAAGAAATTGAAATGCTAGATACAATCCGCACTCATTTTAAAGAGAAACATGGCGTTGAACTAAGTAATGGTGCATTGCTTCGTGATTTGATGGATATTGAGTATATTCGAATTACAGAAGATCGACATAAGTATGATTAAAAGAAAAACGACTGCAGGCGAATGCCATCAGTCGTTTTCTTTCTTTATTTAAGCTCTTGATGTTTCCCGCCCATACCACCAGGTTCATTGCTATCTTGGTGTACAGTTAGTTTATTTGTTTTCGTATCTTTTAAAACTCTATATGTATATGATTCATTTGGTTCATCTTTAAACTGTACATTCATACCATATGAATCCATTTTGCTATAAAAGGCCGGTTTTATATATAAAATATCACTTTCTTTATATCCTTTATCTTGCAAATGCCACATCGTTGCGATAATCGCTTCCTCTCGCTTTTCTTTTTCACCAACATACATATATTTGTCCAAAAGAAACACTTTAGCATTTGCAATTAAGCTAATTAACAGTACAATGATAAACACTATTTTTTTCATAGACTTCCCCTAAATTGTTATTTTTTACTATATTGTAACTTAAATGCTAGTAAAAAATAAAGTACGCCAGACTTTACTAGACTGGCGTACTTCCCAACTCAATTCTTAATAACTTCTTTCGTTAACCCCTTCGCCTTCTCCAAAGCGTTTTTGATTTGTTCAAACCCTGTCCCACCAGCACTGTTACGACGCTTTACAGCCGCATATGGTGAAAGAACTTCATACAAATCTTCTTCAAATAAAGAGCTCATTTCTTGATATGTTTCAAGCGGGACATCTAATAAATAAATTCCTTTTTGTGTGCAATGTAGCACTAACTTCCCAACAATTTCATGAGCTTGACGGAATGGTAGTCCTTTGTTTGCTAAGTAGTCGGCAATTTCTGTTGCGTTGGAGAAATCTTGCGTCACAGCTTGCCCCATTTTTTCTTTGTTTACAGTCATCGTTTCAAGCATGCCCGCCATAATATGAAGGCATCCTTCTACTGTTTTGACTGTATCAAACATTCCTTCTTTATCTTCTTGTAAGTCTTTATTGTAAGCGAGTGGTAATCCTTTCATTACTGTAAGTAAACTGAATAAATTACCGTATACTCTGCCAGTTTTCCCACGGATTAGTTCCGCCATATCCGGATTTTTCTTTTGCGGCATAATGCTGCTTCCTGTCGCGTATTGATCGCTCATTTCAATAAATTGAAACTCTTGGCTACTCCATAAAATAAGTTCTTCACAAAAGCGTGATAAGTGCATCATAAGCATAGATGAATTACTTAAAAACTCTAGTATGAAATCACGATCACTTACTGCATCTAAACTATTTTCATAAATTCCATTAAATCCAAGAAGTTCCGCACTATATTCTCGGTCGATCGGGAATGTCGTCCCAGCTAGCGCTCCTGCTCCTAATGGGGAGATATTAATACGCTTTAATGAATCTTCATAACGATTCACATCACGCTCTAACATCCAAAAGTAAGCAAGAATATGATGAGCAAATGAAATCGGCTGAGCACGTTGCAAATGCGTATAGCCAGGCATAATGGTTTCAATATTATTTTCTGCTTGATGAACAAGAACAGTTTGCAATTGTTTTGTAGCTTTTATAATATGTTCTACCTTTTCTTTTAAATACAAATGCATATCTGTCGCCACTTGATCGTTACGACTTCGGCCTGTATGAAGTTTCCCTCCTACTTCACCAATTTTTTCAATTAACATCTTTTCAATATTTAAATGAATATCTTCAGCTTCAACCGAAAAATGTAATTTATTTTGTTTCGCTTCTTCTAATAAATATTGAAGACCTATCTTTATTTTCTCTGCTTCTTCTTTCGTCACGATGCCTTGCTTTGCTAGCATCGTTACGTGTGCAATACTCCCGTTTATATCTTGATTTACTAATTGTTGATCGAAGGAGATGGATGCTCCAAACTCTTCAACCCATGCTTCGGCTTCTTCTGTAAAACGTCCGCCCCAAAGTTTGCTCACGCTTCCACCTTCTTTTGATTCACTTGGCTGTATACTTTCGTCGGTAAACCGAATAATGAAATGAATCCAACTGCTGCATCATGATTAAATTCATCTTGAGCAGTATATGTTGCTAATTTTTCATCGTATAAAGAGTATTCAGATTTACGTCCTTCTACAATCGCATGACCTTTAAATAATTTCACACGCACTGTACCTGTTACATTCTTTTGCGTTTCTTGTAAAAATGCATGAAGTGCTTGTTTTAAAGGCGAGAACCATAAACCATTATAAATAAGTTCTGTTATTTTCTGTTCAATCACTGGTTTAAAATGTGCTACTTCTTTTACGTGTGTTAAATCTTCCAACTCTTTATGCGCAGTGATTAACGTCATTGCTGCTGGGCATTCGTATACTTCACGAGATTTAATACCGACAAGACGATTTTCTACGTGATCAATACGTCCAACGCCGTGTTTTCCAGCAAGCGCATTTAACGTTTTAATTAATTCTGCAAGTGAATATGCAGTGCCATTTAAAGTAGTCGGTACTCCTGCTTCAAATCCGATTTCTACAAACTCTGGTTTATTCGGTGTATCTTCTAATGCCAATGTCATCTCATATGCATCTTCTGGCGGCGCTGCCCATGGATCTTCTAAAATTCCACATTCGTTGCTGCGTCCCCATAAGTTTTGATCGATTGAAAACGGGCTATCTAAATTAATCGGAATTGGTACATCGTTTTCTTTTGCATATGCAATTTCTTCTTCACGTGACCATTTCCATTCACGTACAGGCGCAATCACTTCTAAGTAAGGATTTAATGCTTGGATAGAAACTTCAAAACGAACTTGGTCATTTCCTTTCCCTGTACATCCGTGTGCAACTGCAGTTGCGCCTTCTTGTTCTGCGATTTCCACTAATTTCTTCGCAATAAGCGGACGAGATAATGCAGAGACAAGAGGGTATTTCCCTTCGTATAATGTGTGTGCTTGCATCGCCATCAATGCATATTCGTTTGCAAATTCTTCTTGAACATCAATCATATATGATTTAATTGCACCTACTGAAAGTGCCTTTTCTTTTACAAATGCTAAGTCTTTACCTTCCCCTAAGTCTAAACAAAGCGCGATAATATCATAATTCTTCTCTTGTAACCATTTAATTGCAACGGAAGTATCAAGACCTCCGGAATATGCTAATACAACTTTTTTCTTCTCCATTTTGCATCCCCCTAAAGAATAAATATTCATTTTATCTTATAATAATTCACACTTTACCACCTTTCACAAAATGTATCAAGAGTCATTTTCAAATTTTTTCAAACAATTTCGTCGAACTTCTTTCTGTTTTTCTGTACAATATAAGCAGGAAAACGGGGGTGAACTTATGGAAAAGTATTTCTTATACGATGAACATCTAGGAATTGAAATTCCACATTTACAAGAAGACTGGGAAGAAATCCCCGAAAGAATGCAACATGCTATTTTACTAAAATGGGAACAAGTTCGCGGGAAAATTCCTGATCGTATAAAAGAACTTGAGCACTATATTAATACAAAACAACATTATTTAAATAATGAAGAAGACTTCGAAGTTTCTTGTAAACTAAATTCAGAAATTGCCGATCTTGCTTCTATCATTAATGACCTTTGGCTTTGGTATCGACTCACTCAAAATGTATCTGAGGGGAAAGCACACCAATGAAAAAAGCATGCCCCTCAATTACTTTGGGTCATGCTTTTTTGTCGTAACAAGATTTACAATATATCTCTTGTGCTGTTTTCGCCAAACATACATCAAATGGACCAACTAATATACTTCTTTCTTTCGGCAACTTTACAAAAGCAACAAGCTCTTCTTCATATTGAATTTTTTTCTGACATGAAATGCATATTAATTCTTTTCTTTTGAACATGTCTTTTAGCATCTCTTCACTCTCCCCTTCATCTATCTATATTAATATACTCTCATAATAGTTAAGGATTGTAAAAAAATGACACATTCCGAATCGAATGCTTCATATACTATGTACAAAAGGAGGTCTCAAACCTATGCGCGCTTTCGTTATTATCGCTTTAACTTTTTTAAGTATGATTAGTTGGGATGCGTTTTTTAAAGATAAAAATGATGAAAAGAATACAACTGAATAAAACCCTTTTTTCTTACTTATTGGACAAACCTTTACAAACTGTCCAATCCTCCAAAATAACTTAGGCTTTTCTACAAAAATATTTAAACATAACATTTTTTGTAGATTCCCTCCGTTTATTGTCGGTTTCCATCCGCATACATTTTTTAAAAGTATGATATAATAGTATAAATCTTGAAGGAAGGGATTTTGATATCATGATCGCTCGAAGGAGCATGTGGCATCGTATTGACGAATCATACACGTAGCGTATTTTTCAGCTCAGATACTTTAGTCTAGCGAAAAAAATACGAGAGTGGGGAAATTATGATTGCCCGAAGGATAATTTGGCAAAAAAAAGACTCTTCTTACACATAGCGTTTTGTTTAGGACTTAATTGTTACTAACTAAACAAAACAAAGAAGAGCAGGATTGCTAAATGACGAATCCTACTCCACGTTTTGTTTAGTCGTTTTAAGACTTAAACTAAAACGAAGGTAGGGAGAATTGATGGACGAGAGGATTATTCGTTATTTCTTCAGCGACATATAGCGTAGTTAGTTTTTTCGTAAACTAACTGAAAGCTACATGTGAGCTCGTAGTTAGTTTACAACACAAAAAGGACTACTAACTACGGAAAGAAGGAATAACGATGAGGAACATCCAAAGTCGGCAAATTATTAAAGAAATTTTTATGGTTTTAATCGGTTCATTTATTTTAGCAGCAGCGCTATATCACATTCACTTCCAAAACCACTTAACAGAAGGTGGCTTTGTAGGAATTGCACTATTCATTCAAAACTTTTATGATATTTCACCATCTATTTCAACTGTATTAATGGATATCCCAATTATTTTACTGTGTGCTTCATTTTTAGGTAGAAAAATGGTTGGCTACTCATTCTTAGGTTCAATTTCATTCGGAGTATTTTATTCCTTTATGGAAAATTATTCTCCATTTACGGTAGATTTATCAAATAACTTATTTATAGCTGCAGTAGTTGGCGGTGCGTTAGCTGGTATTGGACTCGGTTTTATATTGCGATTTGGCGGTGCAACCGGTGGAGACGATATTTTAACAATTGTATTAAGTAAACGAACTCGTTTTACAATTGGGCAAATTTTCTTCGTCTTTGACGCGATTGTTCTTGCGCTTTCATTATATTATTTAAATTGGACAGAAATTGCTTTTACTATTCTTTCGATTGCCGTACAGGCAAAAACATTGGATTTAATTTATTATCCAAAAACAGAAAAAACAGCAGAAAAGCAGCCAGTATCTGTTCCAATGTCCAAAAAACATGCAACAAATTAAAAAAGCGAAAGGCTTCGGCCTCTCGCTTTTTTTTATGCTCTTTTTTCTTTCTCGACTATATGGCGCACTTGATAAAATCTATTTGCAAATTCAGTAACATTTCTTGTTAAACGATAATTCACTGTAGATCCAATTGCCATTCCAATTACCGGAATACCTTGGAATAATTTACGACGAAGAGCATAAATCGAAAATGTCTTCAAAATTTGTTTTAACACAACTTCAGTAGAAGCTGTTTGTAACACTGCTTCGTCTCCTTCATAAAAGAACGAATCTTCTTGTTCCAGCTCTTGCAATAAATTGTACCATGCGTATTGCTGAAGTCTTCCTGGTAGTAATGACGCGTGAAACACCTTTAACGCAAGCATCATTTCATATGGCTTGTTCACATCATGCCCAAATGATGTTGCAATAAGTTGGACCGCCTTCACATTTAACGCGATCATAACCGGAAAATCCGCCGTTAATAATAATAAACCTCCAGCACCTGTCGCCCCGCCTTGCACAAATGAATATAGACGATGACGTGCTGTTTGCTGCTCTGCTATGTATGTTAACTGATCAATAGACAATGCTTTCAAATCTTCAAGCTGTTCAATCGATTCATCAAATAATCTCGATGTTCCTAAAATCCGATTACGTGCATCTAACTGTGCTTGTGAACTTTGAATAAATGCATGCAAATGAAAGAGCCATCCATCTGCTTTCGTAAAGAATTCTTTTCGCTTTTTCTCAGGTAATTTCGCAACTGTAGTATGTAACCATTTATCAAACACTTTTTGAAAATCGGTCGCTTCTTGCTCAACTAATTGCGCTTCCCATTCTTTTATATTGTCTAAAATGGCTTGTTCTCGCTTCGATCGCATCGTAACAACCACCTCGTTCGATTTTTTTCTATTGTAACATATTTCTGCTTATTCTTTACAAATATGCTTGTATATCTCTTTTCACATAACCTTTATGAGTGACATAAAATAATGGCAAAAAGGATGAGATGCTTCACATGAATCTATCCAATCTAAAACAAAATTATAACGCAGTATTCAGCTTAGGACAAAACTGTTGGCCTGCTTGGGCATTATATCAATTAGAATTATCACCATTTTTTGGCGTTATTGATTTTATGCTAAGTCCTTCATTAACGAAAGTAAATTTATTATTACAAAATCGATTTGACCGTTTTTTAAATTTCGAAAATCTATCCTTCATCTCATTTTGGGATGATGATGCCAAATTAAGATTAAGGGACAACCTTTATGAAATTGACTCCTGTCATGACTTTAAAACAGATGTAAACACACCAACTTCTTGGCCTTCTTATACAGAAATTAAGTTAAACTATGAACATCGAATTAATCGTTTTCTAACTACAATTGAAACGGCAGAATCCATATTGTTTATTCGAACTGGAGGAACATATGAAGAAGCATGTTCCCTAGAACAAATTTTATCTCAAATCGTTACACATACATTCTCTGTCCTATTACTAATTCCTGCCGATATACCAACTATCACCCAAGAAGATTGGGGATTACAACATACTTGCGTTATGAAATGTCCTATTATGGATGTATACCAATACAATGAAGCATTTTGGAAAGAGTTATTTGATGGAATTACAGTTAGACCGCACACTTAAATACACGATACTTTTATCACACCATACATTATAATCGTCCTTATACGAAACAAATAAGGAGTGATTCTATATGTATCCACGTGCAAAGGCTTTCGGTCTTGCTGTACATCAGGATCGCCTTCTCGTACAAGAATATCATACAGAAGGCGAAACATATTATCGTCCTCTTGGCGGTTCCATTGAACTTGGTGAAAAATCAGCACATACTGTTATTCTGGAGTTTAAAGAAGAGCTTCATACGGAGATAGAAATCATCAATTATTTAGGTTGTTTAGAAAATGTCTTTCATCTAGATGGGGGCATTGGTCATGAAATCATTCAACTATATTCTTTGCGTTTATTGGACACATCACTATATGAAATGAAAATATTAAATATACAAGATGAGCAAACAGTAGCGTATGCGAAATGGATTCCTATTACGGCATTCATTCAGAAAGAAAAAATACTATATCCAGATGGAGTTTTAAAATACATCCAAAAGAAAAAAGACGAAATCCTGTAGGATCTCGTCTTTCTTTTCATATATTAACCAATATCTCCAAGACGTAATACGTCACGAGCAATCATAACTTCTTCGTCAGTTGGAATTACGATAATTTTTACTGGAGAGTGTGGGAAGCTGGTGAATGCTTCTTCACCGAATACGTTATTACGTTTTACATCGAAGTATACGCCCATGTACTCAAGGCCTTCTAATACACGCTCACGAATAATCGCACTGTTCTCACCTACACCAGCTGTAAAGATGATTGCGTCTACACCCTTCATACGAGCTGTGTAAGAACCGATGTATTTGTGGATACGGCTTACGAATACATCAAGTGCTACTTTCGCACGGTGGTCGCCTTCTTCTTCTTTCGCAATGATGTCACGTAGGTCACTAGAGTAACCAGTAAGACCTAACATACCACTCTTCTTGTTTAATACGTTAACTACTTCTTCTACTGTTTGGCCTGTTTTTTCCATGATGTATGGAATTAACGCAGGGTCAAGGTTACCAGAACGTGTACCCATTGTTACACCAGCAAGTGGAGTGAAGCCCATAGAAGTATCGATAGATTTACCGCCTTCTACTGCTGCGATACTTGCACCGTTACCTAAGTGACAAGAAAGTAAGCTTAAGCTTTCAATTGGACGACCTAATAATTCAGCCGCACGCTCAGTTACATATTTATGAGAAGTTCCGTGGAAACCGTATTTACGGATGCCGAATTTTTCATAGTACTCATATGGTAAGCTGTATAGGAATGCAGATTCCGGCATTGTTTGGTGGAATGCTGTATCGAATACTGCTACTGCTGGTACGTTTGGTAATACTTCTTTGAATGCTTTAATACCAACAACGTTTGCTGGGTTATGAAGTGGTGCTAAATCGCTTAATTCTTCGATATCAGCTAATACTTCATCAGTAATTAAAACAGAGTCAGCAAATTTTTCGCCGCCGTGAACAACACGGTGACCGATACCGCCAATCTCATCTAGAGATTTAACGATTCCGTTTTCAGTTAATTTTTTAAGAAGCATATTAACTGCTACTGCGTGATCTGGAATGTTTGTAATTTCTTTTTGTTTTTCGCCATCTACAGTAATAGTGAAGATACTATCTTCTAAACCGATACGTTCTACTAAACCTTTTGTTAATACTGTTTCACTTGGCATTTCAAATAATTGGAATTTTAAGGAAGAGCTTCCTGCGTTAATCGCGATGATTTTTGACATCTAGTCTTTCGCCCCTTTTTCTCTTGGTAGTTGTGTGGATGTTTCCACAAACCGCTCGATTTTATCTAATCAAATTTACTAAATATGAAAACGTTTCATCATTAGCAAATTTTATACTCACGATTTTAATTTAAACATCGTCCGACATATATTTCAAGTGAAAAAATTGTAACACCAAGAAAAAATATATATTACAGATTTCAAAAAAATTCAGTTAAATCTAGTATATATTTAAAAATATGACATATTATATAAAACTGTACTACATAAATCACTAACTCTGTTACATATACCCAGCTTTATTTATGTGTTGCAAACCAAGTATTTAATTGATCCATAATATTCTCCATCGCCTTCATGTTAGAGAATTTAGGCAACTCCACTAATAACGCCTGTTTTGGCATTGTTACATTAGAGCCTTTCTTTTGGAGAACAAATATACTTTTTGCATTTTTCTCGTTTTTAAACATGGAAACAGGAAGCTGTAATAACCCTTGAATAAAGCATGTTTCTTTAATAAATGCATGTAATTTTGGTGCCTGGTCACTTTCAAAAATAAAGTTTGGTACTAAGAAGAATAAGTACCCGCCCTCTTTCGTATGTTTCACACTTTGTTCAATAAATAAGTGATGGGCATACGACATTCCTTCATCTGCTTTTAATTTATATTCACTTGCACCGATTTCGTTTGGATAGTAACCAATCGGTAAGTCTGAAACGACTGCATCAACTGGATCGATATAAAGTGGTGCTAGTCCATCTTGATGGAAGAATTCGATTGCATGCTTTTGTAAATTTGCATTTACTAAAGCAAGTTTAATTAGCACTTCATCCACTTCTACACCAAATCCACTCATTGTTAGTCCTTCTTTGGCGCTATTAAACACTGTAGTCATTAAATTTCCTGTTCCAATTGCAGGATCTAAAACTGTAATTTCGTTTTGACCTTGCATAAATTTATGGAATAAGTAACTCATGAACATCCCAACTGCATCAGGCGTCATTTCATGATTGGCTTGTACGCCTTCTTTCATTCCTTTTAAGATGGCTAACTGAAATGCTTTACGAATTTCTTCACCTTTATATGTTTCTTCATTAAACGTACTATATTCACGATTCAGCCTTTCAATTGCTGATTCGGATAATTCCTCTTGTAAAATCGCTCCCTCAAACAAGTTATCACCTGTTTCTACAAGCGCCTCTAAATATGTCACATCTAATTCTTTACGTAAAACTACCGCAGAAGAATCAAAAATAGAAAATAATGTTTCCACTGTCTGACTCACGTACATTCCTCCTTCTCTCTTTTACACATAACTTATATCATACCACAAAGTGATTTTTTCCAAAAAGAAAAAGCGACCTCCTGTAAAGAGCTCCCTCTCAAGTTATATATGATATAACGTTTTTTCTCATATATCGGCACCGTTACGCAGCGATATATGAGAAAAAACGACCTCTTTATAAGAGGTCATTTCCTTCACATTACTTTGCAGATTTAGCTGCTTCTAATGCTGCTTCATAGTTTGGATGGCTTGTACCTTCGCCTACGTATTCTACGTAAACTACTTTGTCATTGCTATCTACTACGAATACTGCACGAGCAAGTAAACGAAGTTCTTTCATTACTAAGCCGTAAGCTTCACCGAATGAAAGGTCACGGTGGTCAGAAAGTGTTACAACATTTTCTAAACCGTTTGCTGCACACCAGCGTTTTTGAGCGAATGGTAAATCAGCGCTAATTGTTAATACTTTCGCGTTTTCAATACCTGCTGCATCTTGGTTAAAACGACGTGTTTGTGCATCACACACACCTGTGTCGATTGAAGGTACAACACTAATTAATTTCACTTCGCCTTTGTATGTTTCTAAACTTACTGGAGATAAGTCGTTTGCTAATACTTGGAAGTTTGGCGCTTGATCGCCAACTTTAACTTCTGTTCCAACTAAAGTCATTGGATTACCTTTAAAAGTTACGTTTGCCACTTGAAAATCCTCCCTTATTTAAACAAAATATGTACAATGTAAATGATAGTTTGTCCCTATCGATAATGCAAATAAAATCGCTTTATTTACAAAAAAATAAAAGAAGCTAACCTATTGATTAGCTTCTTTATTCGTTAAATTTGAAATTCAGGATCATCTTCTTTTCGTTTATCCATCATTTCTTTCACTTTATCAACAGCTTGTGGCGCTAATTCAATTATTTTATCGATGACATGTGTTTGTTTATCTAAGTGCAATACTTTCACACCATCTCCATTTATAACAAGAAAGGCAACAGGATTAATAGAAACTCCTCCTCCACTTCCTCCGCCAAATGGATGACGGCCTGAATGTTCTACTCTACCAAATTCACTTCCACCAGCAGCAAATCCGAAACTTACTTTCGAAACTGTAAGAATTACACTTCCATCTGCCGCTTTAATTGGGTCACCAACAATTGTATTTACATCAGTCATTTGTTTTAAATGCTGCATTGCGGTTGTCATTAAACCTTGAATTGGATGGTCCATTCTATATCCCCCCTATGCTTGAACAGAGTTTTTTTCCATGCCAGATCTTTGCTGCCTCATAAATATGAGTAATTTCACCGCTGTTTTTACAGTACGGAATATACGAAAAGATGCTGTTAACTCACATCTCGATGCAAATCCCTTCCCTTGAAAAACAGGTGTAATTTCAAATTCTGGTACGTCAACAATATGCATATATTGTCCGACAACTCCAGCAGCCATTCCTTTTGTCCCCCATGCATATCCAGTGACAATTCCAGTACTAGCTGCGTCGCCTGCTCCAATTTGTGTATGCCATCTCCAACCATTGATTTTCACTCGTTTGAGAAAATCTTTAACGATAGTATGAACGTCTTGAAGCTTTTTTATCAGTTCACCTATGCTGTCAAGTTGCGCCATAATTTTATTATCTAGTCCGCCGTCCTTTTCAGCTTTTTCGATTTTTTGTCCCGTCTTTTTCTGCTGTTTTTCAATTCTTTCCAACACGTCAAATGTATATCGAATCATCCATATTTTCACTTGAAATAAACATTGCTTTTCCATTTCTGAATATAAAAATGTCACCTTAAGCGATATTTTCGACAATAGTATAAGCAAAATAAAAAGGAGAAGAATTATTATTCCAATTACGAGCCACTTCATACGTATCATCCTTTCACTCCGTACCCATTATCGACAAGTTTATTCATCATTAAACAGAGTTCCATAAGATTGAATATAAAAATTTTTCTAAAAATAAAAAGGTATTTTGACAATTTGTATCGAAATATATTATTTGAACATATCATCAGGGAACGGACTCTAATGATATGTAGCACGAAAAACAGAAAATTTAACTGCAGTGGAGGGATACATAATGGCAGATCGTCGCAATTTATTTTTCTTTTATGGTGATGACAAAGCAACGCTCGTTGAAAAAATGAAACCAATCTATCGTATTTTAGAAGAGAATGGATTTACCATATTAGATCATCCAAAAAATGCAAACGCTATCGTCAGTGTTGGAGATGATGCAACCTTCTTACAAGCCGTTCGTAAAACTGGTTTTAGGGAAGATTGCTTATACGCAGGGATTTCTACGAAAGATGAAACTTCGTTCTACTGCGATTTCCACATTGATCACGTTGATACAGCCCTTCAAGAAATTACAAAAAATGAAATTGAAGTGCGAAAATATCCAACAATTCAGGTAGATGTAGATCACAGTACATCTTTCCATTGTTTAAATGAGTTCTCATTACGTTCTAGCATTATTAAAACATTCGTTGTAGATGTTCACGTTGATGATTTATACTTCGAAACATTTAGAGGGGACGGTTTAGTTGTTTCTACCCCAACAGGAAGTACAGCTTACAATAAATCATTGCATGGTGCAGTTGTTGACCCACTTATTCCATGTTTCCAAGTAAGCGAACTAGCATCTTTAAACAACAACACTTACCGTACGCTCGGTTCACCGTTCATTTTAAATCATAAGCGTACATTAACTTTAAAACTAAGACCAGACGGTAACGATTATCCTGTTATCGGCATGGATAACGAAGCGCTTAGCATTAAACAAGTTGAAAAAGCTGTTGTACGCTTAAGCGATAAACAAATTAAAACAGTTAAATTAAAAAACAATTCTTTCTGGGAAAAAGTACAGAGAACGTTTTTATAGGATTAAAATAACCGCAGAATTATGGGATCCCATAATTCTGCGGTTATTTATTTACCACGATTGGCGCGGACAACAATCTCTTAATATCCAGCCGCTACCCTTGTCAGTTTTTGTCGGTAAGTCGATATATTTTAATAATCGCTGATATATTTTTACGCATCTTTTCTATAGACAACTTGGCCATCTATTACGGTCATTTCTGCTTGTACTTCTTTTATTTCTTCTGCCTCAATTTCAAAAATATTGCGGTCTAATATTGTAAAGTCTGCTTCATATCCTTTTGTAATTTGCCCTCGCTTCTCTTCTTTTCCGATTGCATAAGCACTTCCTGTTGTAAATAAAGAAACAGCCTCATATACCGTTAATCTTTCCTCAGGCATATAGCATACACCGTCAATAAAACTTCTACGTGTAACAGCGCTATATATGCCTAAAAACGGATTTACTTGTTCAATAGGAGCATCTGAGCCACCATTACAATGTAGTCCTGCTTCCAGTAATGTCTTCCAAGCATACGCATAACGAAGACGGTGTTCTCCCAGTTTTTCAATGACTGACGGAAAATCTGATGAAAGAAAGACTGGCTGTATATCAATAATGGCTTGCAAGTTTTTCATTCTTTCAATCAACTCTTCACGAGCAAGCTGACAATGAATAATGCGGTCACGTAACCCTTCTGCTGGTGGATATAATTCGAGTGCATCAATGACATATTCAAGCGATAAGTCACCGATAGTATGAATCGCAACTGGCATATGTAAGTCTCGTGCTTTCTTCACTAATTCTGCAAGTTCTTCACGTGAGAAAATTGCAACCCCATTCGTTTCCTTCGCATCTTCATACGGTTCACTTAATAATGCTGTTCTTCCGCCAAAAGAGCCGTCAGAAAAGATTTTCATTGCCCCAAATTCAATATAATGTTCATTTTCATATTCTTTTCGTTCATGTGCTACTTCATGATGAACGAGCAAATGGGCTTTAAATGGCATTTCTTTTATAACATGAGAAAACGCATTATGCGTTTTTCTAAAACCACCATAGTAATTTAAATCTTCCGTATGCCCGCCAATGAGGCCGTATTGCCAACAATCTTTAATCGCTGTTTGCAAAGCTCTTTGTAAATACGCTTCATCAATTTCAGGCTGAACATGTTTAATTAATTCTTGTCCTTGTTCATATAAAAGTCCTGTTAACTTATTTGAGGAATCCCTGCCGATTTTCCCGCCTTTTGGATTTTGCATCGCTTCTGTTATGTTCGCTTCTTGCAGTATGTATGAATTCACCCATGTAACGTGACGACAAACTCGCTTTAATAAAATGGGATGTTCCTTCGAAATTTCATCTAAATCACGCGCATGAACATTTTTCGTATCTGTAAAGTTATTTTCATTCCATCCTTCTCCAATAATCCAAGATCCCTTTGGAGCTTCTTCCACTCGCTTCTGGACAAGAGTAAGCACTTCTTTGTAAGATGTACAATTTGATAAATCTAGACGGAGTAACCTCTCTCCATGACCAATAAGATGCATATGACTATCAACGAGACCTGGGATCATTGTTTTGCCTTCTAAATCATACAATTTCCCCACCGAATATTGGGCTTCTAGCTCTTCTTTACTCCCAATATCAACGATTATGCCGTTTTCAACGTAAATCGCATCCGCTGTTTCAGTTTCTTCCTTCATCGTGTAAATAGTGCCGCCGTACCAAATTTCTCCCATATATTTCATCTCCTCTACTTTATTGTATAGAAAAAAGCACCATTTCAAAACATGGTGCTTTTCCAAAAATTAATTTTGTTCAGTAGGGTTCGTTGTAATTTGCCATTCAATATTAAATTTATCTTTTACTTGTCCGTATGCTGGGCTCCAGAATGTTTCTTGGAGTGGCATGATAACCTCTCCACCTTCTTGTAACTTATCGAATACTTCTTTTGCTTTTTCTGCATTACTAATTTGAATTGCGATTGTTACTTGAGATCCGATTGCATGCCCTTGACCTGGGAATGTATCAGAAATCATAAGATCCGTATTACCAACTTTTAAAGTAGCGTGTAAAACGCGCTCTTTCGCTTCAGCTGGAATCGGGTATTCTGGATTTTCAGGCATGTCACCAAAAGTTTGCATGACTTCTACTTTTGCATCTAAAGCCTCTTTATAAAACTGTACAGCTTCTTGCCCACTACCATCTAAAACTAAGTACGGATTAATACCTAAAATCATACGGACACCTCTTTTTTAAGTTTATAAAATCGAACTTGTGTTCGTTTTTATATTATCATTGTTTTGCATTTCATTCAACTATTTACTTCACTGTTTTCAAAATTATTTTGACGGAATCTCCATCTCTTGTTTTCTAAGTTCAATACGGCGAATTTTTCCAGAAATCGTTTTTGGTAGTTCATCTACAAATTCAATTTTGCGAGGGTATTTATATGGTGCAGTGAGTTCTTTGACGTGTTGTTGGAGTGTTGGAATTAATGTTTCTTCGTTCTTTTCTATATTCTCTCTTAATACGATAAATGCCTTCACGACACTTCCGCGAATTTCATCAGGACTTGCGACAACCGCACATTCTCTTACGTAAGGATGTTTTACAAGCGCATCCTCTACTTCAAACGGCCCGATTGTATAACCAGAGCTAATAATGATATCATCACCACGCCCTTCAAACCAGAAGTAGCCGTCTTCATCTTTCTTCGCTTTATCACCTGTAATATAATAGTCACCGCGGAATTGCATCGCTGTACGCTCATCGTCTTTATAATATTGTTTAAAGAGGGCCGGCGTTTCAATGTGAACTGCAATATCACCAACTTCGCCTACTTTAACTGGAATACCTTCCTCATTTACGATATCGACATGGTTACCTGGCGTTGGTTTCCCCATTGATCCTGGTCTAATATCCATCCCTTTCATTACACCAACAAGTAGTGTATTTTCCGTTTGCCCATAGCCGTCTCTTACTGTAATATCAAAGTGCTTTTGGAATGTTCCAATGACTTCTCTATTTAACGGCTCACCTGCGGATACAGCGCTATGTAACGCCTCTAAATTGTACTCGCTTAAATCTTCTACCTTTGCCATTAATCTATACTCAGTCGGTGTACAACAAAGCACATTCACCTTATTATCGTCTAATAAATTTAAATACGTTTTCGGTTCAAACTTACCGTTGTATACAAATCCTGTTGCCCCTGAACCGAGAGTTGCTAAAAACGGGCTCCAAATCCACTTTTGCCACCCTGGGCTAGCCGTTGCCCATACAACATCATTCTCTTCAATTCCGAGCCAATTTGGGGCGCTTGTACGTAAATGAGCGTATGCCCACGCGTGCGTATGAACGACACCTTTCGGGTTTCCTGTCGTCCCTGACGTGTAAGATAAAAAGACCATATCTTCTTTATCTGTTTTCGCCATTTCTAACATGTCACTTTCTGTTTCTAATGCTGTCTTTAAATTGATCCATCCGTCTACTGACTGCTCGCTCAGGACGAATTTTTGAAGAGATTCCATTGCTTCTATATCATCAAACTGTCCAATGTACGGCTCATAGCTTACTATCGCTTTTACTTCGCCATGTCCAATTCGATATTCGATATCTTTTTTACGCAACATTTCCGAACTTGGAATTACGACAAATCCCGCTTTAATCGCAGCGATATACGTCATGTACGCTTCAATTAAGCGCGGCATCATAATAAGGAGCTTGTCCCCTTTTTGTAAGCCACTTTTTATAAAAGCGTTTCCAATTTTATTTGCACCTTGCATTAATTCAAAATATGTAACTTCTCGTCTATTCCCTTTATCATCTTGCCAAATTAAAGCAAGCTTCTCTTTATCGTCTGTATATTTCTCTATTTCTGAAACTAAATTATAAGATGGTGGTGCCAACAATTCCTCTCTCTTCATAAACATCCTCCTTTTTCTTTATGCCTCCCTTATATAATAAAGAATTTTCAGTAAATTTTGAACCCTCTTCTTTTGACAATTTTTTTATGCTTTTGTCGAAATGAATTTATACTAATATGAACAACAAAAAGAAAGAGCGGGAAAACCCGCTCTTTCTAAGCCATCGTATATGGGATTATTTTTGGAAACCGCCTAATTGTTGCTCAGCTAGTGAAACTAGACGTTTTGTAATTTCGCCACCAACAGAACCGTTAGCGCGAGATGTTGCATCAGCTCCAAGTTGAACACCAAACTCTTGAGCGATTTCGTACTTCATTTGATCTAATGCTGCTTGAGCACCAGACACTGCTAATTTATTTGTGCTTGCCATATTGTATCACCTCCTTGTGAGTATAGAGTGTGATAAACAACATGACTTCATACATGTTTTAGATATGGTAATTTATGGTTTTAGAAAAGTTCTTCGAATTTTTCTTCTTCCGCCACTACTTCAACCGTTTGTAATACCATTGTTTCTTTGTTCGCTACAGCTTCTTCAATTAATGGTGTGAAATCGTATTTCGCTTCAAATCGATTTGCTTTTTCACGCTTCGGTTTCGTCGCTGGACTAGCTGGTGTGAATACTGTACAGCAATCTTCGTATGGACGAATTGAAATATCATACGTGCCGATTTCTTCAGCAATTTTAATAATTTCTAATTTATCCATCGTAATAAGCGGACGAATAACTGGGTAGTTTGTTACTTCGTTAATCGTATGCATGCTATCTAATGTTTGGCTTGCTACTTGTCCAAGACTTTCACCAGTTGTGATTGCAAGTGCGTTACGCTCCTCAGCAATCTGCTCTGTAATACGCATCATCATACGGCGCATAACCGTCATTGAATAGCTAGATGGGATTTCTTTATTAATCGTTTTTTGCACTTCTGTAAACGGAACAAGGTGAAGCGTTACACGTTTACAGTATTTCGTTAACTCTTGTGCTAAATCGATTACTTTTTGTTTTGCACGCTCACTTGTGAAAGGTGGGCTATGGAAGTGAACTGCTTCCACAGATACGCCGCGTTTCATCGTTAAGTACGCTGCTACTGGGCTATCAATACCACCAGAAAGAAGTACCATTACTTTTCCGCCAACGCCAACTGGTAAACCGCCAGCTCCCATATGCTCACCACACATAATATAGCTGTAACCACTGCGAATTTCTACACGTACATTCACATCTGGATTATGGACGTCTACTGTGATATCCTCTGTATTTTCTAAAATATGCCCACCAATTTCTGGAAGTAACTCCATCGTCTTCATTGGGAAGCGCTTATCAGAACGGTGCACTGTAATTTTAAATGTTTTCACATCATCTTTTACTTGTAAGAAAGCTGCTAATGCACCTTTTTTAATATCTTCTAATTCTGATGGTACTTTCATCGCTAAGTTAAACTTATGAATACCAAATACGTCTTTCAATCTTTCAGAGATTGCTTCATGATCTTCACCATTTAACTGGATGTACATACGGTCATGCGTTGCATCAATTTTAATATTTGGAAACTTTTTCAGTTTGAACTTCACGTTATCTTTTAATGTGCTTACAAATTTAGAACGGTTTTTACCTTTTGTCGTCATTTCTCCGTAACGCACTAAAATATATTCATATGTCATCATATTTCTTTACCTCATCACTTCATATAATTTTGGCATCGTCTCTTTTACAATACCTTCAAATTGTTTTACTTCTTCCATCGTGTTGTCTGGTGCCAAACTAATACGAATAGCGCTTGCAGCTGCTGCATGCGGCACTCCCATTGACACTAACACTCTGCTCACTTCATTTGCTTTTGAAGAACAGGCAGACTTCGTCGATACATATACACCGTGCTCTTCTAAAGCATGAACGACTACTTCTGGTTTTAAACCAACAAATGATACATTTAAAATGTGCGGCGCTGCATATACAAGCGATGTATTAATCGTCACGTCTTCCATCTCTTTAAAGAAGCTGACAAGCTCTGCTTGTAAACTTTGCAAATGAGCTACCTTTTCTTTCACTTGTTCCATTGTCATGCGAAGTGCTTTCACCATTGCTACAATGCCAGGTAAATTCTCTGTACCAGAGCGATACTTAAGCTCTTGTTGACCACCTGATAAAATCGGATCTAATCTTACGCCATCACGTATATAAAGAAGACCCGTTCCTTTTACACTGTGGAATTTATGTCCAGATATTGAGCAAAGATCAATATGAGAAGCATATAAATCAAGCGGTACTTTTCCTATCCCTTGTACATGATCTACATGGAATCTTATTTTCGGATGATTCGATAATAACGTTCCAATTTCAGCAACGGGCTGAATTGCTCCAGTTTCGTTGTTCACATGAATAATTGATACAAGAATCGTATCTTCACGAAGTGCTCGTTTTACATCCTCTACCGATACAACACCATGCTCGTTAACCGGTAAATATGTTACATCAAATCCGAGTTCTTCTAATTGCTTATATGCCTCAAACACAGACGCGTGTTCAATATTTGTTGTAATGATATGTTTGCCGCGCGAACGATTCCTCATTGCTATCCCTTTAATCGCAAGGTTGTTCCCTTCCGTTCCACCTGATGTGAAAATAATTTCAGAAGGTTTAACGTGAAGAAGCTGCGCTGCAATCGTTCTTGATTGTGTTAATAGACGCTCTGCCTCTCCTCCAAGCGAATGAATAGAAGAAGGATTACCAAAATATTTCCCAGCAACCGTCACGTACGATTGAAGAGCTTCTGGATATGGCTTCGTCGTCGCACTATTATCAAAATAGATCATCGTTCTTCCCCTTTCAGCGCTATCACATCATATAATCATATCATAAATACGTGTCATTACGCTAAGACTACGCAAAGGTTCCGTTTTATCCCGATTAGTGAAGAATAATAATTAGTGAGATCCCCCCACTGATTACAGTTTCACTTTACCCCGCATTAACGGGCAGTAAGACTCTCACCTCAAAGTTCAACTAGAGCAAAGAAGTTAGGTGGGAGATCAACTGCCCGTAAATGCCCGATTGGTTCAACTAGTAATCAGTAGGGATGAATCCCCCCACTGATTACAGTTTCACTTTATTTTGAAACGAATAACCTTACTGTATTCCGCTATTCATTATAGCAACATCGCCTGCAAAATTACACAAAAAAACAAACCCTTTTATGAAAGGGTTTGTTCATTGTCTACATATTCAGCTATTTTTTGAACAACACCAGGTTCAAGTTGCTCTAGTACAGAAGCGGCTTGTTCTAAAGCTGCATCGTATTGATATTCACGGAATAATTTCTCCGCATAATTTAAGCTTTCTGCAAGGCTTTCATCATGACTGCGGTAACGGTTACCGTATTGAATTAATTTTTCAACTAAATACGCTTGTCCAATTAACTCTTCTGTCATTTCAGCTACACCGTTCACAGTTGTGTATGCTTCTTCTAAACTGCTATTTACAGCGTTCATGTTTAACGGCTTCACTTCTAATTGTTCATATACAGCTTGCATTGCCATTTGCCCTCTTTTTAAATCTTCCATAATACTCTCTGGAAGACCTGGCAAATTCGACTTTTGCATAAAGCGTTTCGTTTCGAAAATAGTATTTCGCATTTCTTGTAACTTCTCACGCGCTTCAAATTCTTCTTTACGCATCGTTTGCAGCATTTCTTTATATTCTGCATGAAGTACTTTTAACGTTTCACATTGCTCATAAACCTCTTCTAGTTCCTCACGAATAATAGAGAAGGCAATATCTTGTTCAGCAACGCGTAATTGTAGCATTTCAAAACGTTTCGTTAAAATGTGCATTTGCTTTTCAATTACTTTTTGAGATTCAATATCCTTATCTTGCAATTGATAGCTTTGTTTCACAAGTTGTGTTTCTGTTTTCGTTTCAATCGTTTCGATACGTATTTCTTCTAAGTCTTCATAAACAGAAAGTGTTTTTTGCTCCACATAATGTCTCGCATGCACCTCTTGCTCAAGTTGATCATAGAAACCATCTAAACGAGTTTTTAAGTCTTCCACTTTTTCAGCCGCTTCTGTTATATGAAGCTCCTGTATATCCATTAAACATGTGTTTAGTTGTGTCGTCATATCGCGAACTTCTTTAGGGATTTCCAAATACTCTAATACATAACCTTGTCTTACCATATCATTATGTCCGTGTAATAAATCTTCCAGTTGAACTGGTAGCGTCGCTTGACACTCTACTAATAAATCTGGAATTTGGTGAATAATGATTTCTAAACTTGCTAAACCTTCTTCTAAACTAATAACAATTTCTCTCGCTTTTAAGTAGTCACCATTATCTGTTGCTTCTTCAAAGCTTTTAAATTTATTAGATTCAGCATCTAGCATCTCTTCGATTTTCTGCTCTGCTGCTCCATACATATGTCTATGAGCAAGAACACTCTTTTTCATACTACGATATGTATCACGTAACCCTTCAATTTCCGAGCTATTTTTCTCATGGCTTTCTAACAATTGCTGTAATTCATTTAAAACACCTGTAATACGATTATCAGCGTCATCTAAACCACTTATGGATTCGTTCATCGCATGCTTTGCTTTTCGGAAGGAGAATTGCGAGGCGAATTTTCGCGCTTGCGCTAAATCTTTGTCAGCTTTCGGAAGGGTTGTTGATACAATTTCATCCCATTCTTCACGCCATTTACCAAACAGTTCTTCTGTTTGACCCGTCATGTTTAAATCTTTTACCCGTTTTAGTTCATCTGCCACAGGTTTATCTTTTATCTCTTGTTTCCACTGCTCCAGTGCTTCAATATCTTTATATGAACGATTTCTTATCACAAGCTCTATCATGAGCAGCACTAGAATAGAGCTTACTACAATGATAACGATCGTCAGGATAGAATCCATGCAAAAAAGCCTCCTAGTTATATCTCTTTTTTTGTCCGTTCCGTTTATGAAATGGAAGGCATTATGTATAAAAAGGGAATTCCCCTATATTTAACAACTAACAATGTACTAATCATACCATGTAATGGCTTGTTTTTGACCTAGTTTTTTTTAAAATTTCATGTTTCTTTCAATGAGATTGTAATCTTTCTCAATATTCCGCCTACCTCACTACCTATCCTCAAATGATTGTAATAACAAACAATCTTTCGTATGAGATACGAAATAAATTTTCCGCATGAGTGGTGGTTCAACAGAAATTACATATACATTCCCCTGCCTTACAGACTGCTCTACTGCCCTTTCTGGAAGTAACGTGATACCAAGGCCAGCTTTTACCATTGTAAGCATCGGTTCTGCGTAAGATGTTTCCACAGCTATAGTTGGTTTTACACCTATCTCATGAAACATGTTCATAATCATTTTCCTTACATCGCATATTTCTGGATATACAATTAATTTTTCATTTTGCAGCTCTTCTATTTGAATGACTTTCTTCTCTTTATACGGATGATTATTTGAAACGACACAAACAATTTTCTCTTGTTGCACTTCTTTTATATACGTAGCACCTTCTACTACTGAATCGATGAACATCGCTTCAATCTCCCGCGCTTTAAATAAATCTCTTAATACTTCCGTATGTCCGATTTGCCACTCTACTTCGAACTCATCACCTAACACATCTTTACATTCTAATATGTAATGCTCCGCTAAACTCGGTAGTATACCAATTGAAAACTTTCGGTTCTCTTGATACCCCCTCATTTCTGTTTTTGCTTCATTTATTTGTTCCAAAATCGGTACCATTCTTTTTATAAATAACTCTCCTGCCTCCGTTAACTCCACTCCTTGCGCAGAACGCTTAAGTAAAGTAACCTCTAAATCCGCTTCTAACTTTTGAATTTGTTTACTAAGCGCTGGTTGAGATATATGTAAAATCTTACTTGCCTTTGATAAACTTCGCGTATGCTTCACTTCGATAAACGATCGTACTGCCTCCAAATCCATCGTACACACCTCTAACAAAAAGTTATAACCGTTATAAGAAATCGATATTTCCTCCTATAAACAATTACTCTTTATACTTATTTCATCAACTTACTATAACGAAATGTAAAGGGGAAAGATACTCTTGAACAAAAAACAAATGCTAATCGGATCCTTTCTATGCTTACTCGCCGTCACTGCCTGGGGATTTATGTTTCCTGTAATGGCAAATGCCCTGCAATTTATCGATCCGTTCTTCTTCACAACGATTCGCTATGGATCAGCAGCTATTATTTTTCTTATTTTGCTATTAATTACTGAAGGGAAGACTTCACTCCGCTTAGAAAAAAGAACACTTTCTCTGTTCTTTTACGGGACAGTCGGTTTCGCAGGATATGGTTTTCTCGTTTTCTACGGACAACAGCTTGCTGGACCTTCCGGAGCAATTCATGCAGCTATGATTCAGTCCCTTATGCCTCTAATCGCCTTATCACTGCAATGGATAACGAAAAATCGTCGCCCTCAAAACTACACATTTCTTTGTATGTTCGTTGCATTACTCGGTGTTATGCTTGTCATTTCAAAAGGAAATATTCACTTATTATTTGGAGCTGCAAGTCACTTATCGACAAATATATTAATGCTATGCGGTGTTACTTGCTGGGTCATTTATACAAACGGGGGTGCTCGTTTTCAATCTTGGTCACCACTTCGATATACGACATTAACTTGTTTATTTGGCTCCATTTCACTCATCGTTATTGTTACTTTCTTAACGTACACAAATATAGTTACTATGCCGTCACTGCGTACAGTTGTTAGCGTTCGTTTTGAGCTCCTTTATATGTCGATTATCGCAGGAGTTATCGCTGTATTTTGCTGGAATATGGGAAATCGCTATATTTCATCTATTAACGGCATATTATTTATGAATTTAGTCCCTATCCTTGCACTGATTGGTTCTATCTTTCGAGGTTATACAGTCGATAAAATCGAAATTGCTGGAGCTGCATTAACAATTATCGCGCTATTATGTAACAATTTATGGCAAAGAAAAGTAAACATAAAAATCCCCACCTCAGTTCGTTAGGTGGGGATTCTTCACATATGAACAGCTCTTGGCCATTCATGGTACATATTTGCTTTACATAATGCTTGTTCCATCCATTGCTCAATCTCTTTCGTGTATATTTCTATGAAAAATGTCTCAGACGGGAAAGAATGCAGTACTTCTGATATATATTGTGGATATAAAAACGGCATATTTATCATGCCTTTTAATTGCGTCATAAACATTGTAAATGATACTTTCTGAAATTCTTGTTTCATTTGTCCTTGTCTAATAATTTGCTCTATATAATATCTTTCTTTAGAAAAATAAACGGTCATCACTTCACGAATTAATGTCGTATCAAGCGAAAGCTCTCGGTAGAAGAAACGTGTTAGTTCTCTATTTTCAAATTGATATCGTAACATCCCACGCACCATTTGCACCATCACATCTTTAGCCGACAAATACTCTCTCTGTTCAAACGAAATTTCAATCACATGAATATACCCTTCTAAAAAATCAGTAATAAGCTGTTCTAATAAACCTTGCTTCCCAGCAAAATAATATGAAATATTCGCTACATTCACATCCGCTCGCTTTGCAATGTCTCGCACCGACGTTCCATCATAACCTTTCGTATTAAACAACGATATTGCCGCATCAATTACTTTTTGTTTCGTCTGCTTCATGCGCTCACTTCCTCTCAATGAACAGCTATAGTTTAAATTTCTTGACTTTTAAGACAAATTCCTTTAATTTTCTATCGACAAAGTCATGTGAAATACATCGTATTTTGCTAATATTTTACACATCTCGATAAAAAAGGAGCTGTTTCCATGTTTACTAAAGAAAGTTATGCAGGATCTCGCGTGCAGCAATATGAGACCGTAATTAAACAACTGGATGCGTTATTAACTGGCGAATCAAACGTAGTCGCAAACTTATCAAATGCATCCGCATTATTAAACCAATTTTTAGATCGCGTTAATTGGGTTGGCTTTTACGTAACAGAAGGAAATCAGCTTGTCCTTGGACCGTTCCAAGGAATGCCTGCTTGCGTACGCATTCCATTTGGACGAGGCGTTTGCGGCGTAGCAGCTGAAACGAAAACAACGCAGCTTGTAGCGGACGTTCACCAATTCCCAGGTCACATCGCTTGCGATAGTGCTTCTAATTCAGAAATCGTTGTACCGATTGTGAAAGAAGGAGCTGTCATTGGTGTACTTGACATTGATAGTCCTGAAAAGAATCGTTTTGATGAAGTAGATCAGCGCTATTTAGAAAAGTTTGTGGAAACACTCCTAAAACATATGTAAAAAGAAAAGAGTGAGTTATCGATTTAGTACGTCCTGTACAAAACCGATAGCTCACTCTTTTTTTATTGATTAACAGTAGATATTTTCTTTAATGCCTGCTCTAAATCAGAAACGATATCCTCCCACGATTCTAAACCAACTGATAAGCGTATTAAATTATCGAAAATGCCCATTTCTTTTCTTAGTTCAGCCGGAATCGCAGCGTGCGTCATCGTTGCTGGATGCTGAATTAACGTTTCTGTATCTCCTAAACTCACCGCAATTGTAATAAAGTGCAGATCATTAATAAATGCTTGC
Source organism: Bacillus sp. FG16 (assembly GCF_057809515.1). Lineage (NCBI taxonomy): Bacteria > Bacillati > Bacillota > Bacilli > Caryophanales > Bacillaceae > Bacillus > Bacillus sp. FG16. Next base: position 31,869 of record NZ_JBMDKC010000030.1, on the reverse strand, counting down.
GTCTCTTCTTTTCCACCTTTTACTGAAAAAGAAATAACGCCGCCCCCGCGTTTCATTTGACGAGATGCTAACTCCCCTTCTGGATACCAAACACCTTCTACCGCATCATGTTTTCTTAAGAACGATACAATTTTTTCTGCATTATCACAATGACGATCCATTCTTACCGCTAACGTCTTTAATCCGCGTAATAATAACCACGCATCAAACGGCGCCATAATGCCGCCGATATCTTTTCGCATCGGGCGAATTTTTTCAGCTAACGCTTTCGTTTTACAAATCGTTACACCCGCCACAACGTCGCCATGACCACCAATATATTTTGTCGCACTATGCACAACAGCGTCACAGCCAAGCTCAAGCGGTCTTTGTAAATAAGGTGAACAAAACGTATTATCAACAATGACAAGTAAACCATTTTGCTTCGCAACCTGAATAACTTGTTTTAAATCGATTAATTTCATTGTTGGATTAATCGGTGTTTCAACGAAAATAAGCTTTGTATTTGGACGAATTTTATTTTCAATATCAACCTCTGTCTCCATCTCACAAAACGAATGCGTAATCATAAATTTTTCTTCTAACACTTCTAAAAAACCGTACGTACACCCATATAATCCATTTGAACAAATAATATGATCTCCAGCCTTTAAAAAACCGATTAAAGTTGCTGAAATAGCTGCCATACCAGATCCGAAGGCAAGTGCTTCTTCTCCTCCTTCTAACACCGCCATACGTTCTTCAAATAATTTCACAGTCGGATTTCCAAGCCTTGAGTAAATATAAGATGGATCCAATCCTGCAAAACTCGCCTCTCCTTGCTGCGCAGTCTCAAATGTAAACGTAGAGGTTTGAAATAAAGGTGGTGTTAAACTTCCTTTATGTTCCTCAGGTGTATAACCGTGATGAATTAACGCTGTCTCCATATGCTTCTTTTTCATAAAAACATCCCCTTTATGTTTTTATTACCGCATATTCACCAGTAAAAAACTGATGAACGTTTTTACTACATTTTATGTAAGCGTTTTATTTGTGTTTCTATCTCTTCTTTTATATTGTTTTAAATTCCTTCTTATATTAATTTCCAAAATTTATATGCATAAAACAAAAACGTACTCGCTTGACGAAACTCTGGGTAAAAGATATAATAGCGTTTGTGTAAAATAAAAAGGCAGCCTTGTAATGTGAGTTTATCGTTTGTATTTTGTTCCTCTACGGAGGTGTATCTCGTAACTCCCTGCTGCTGGAGCGAAGGTACATGAAAACAAAATGCCCGTAAATATCGATTACGTCTGTTTTTATTTTACGTAAATAAAAACATTTTTAAAGGAGGAGTCAACTATGGCTCGTTATACAGGTCCAGCTTGGAAACTGTCTCGTCGTCTTGGAATCTCTCTAAGCGGCACAGGAAAAGAATTAGAAAAACGCCCTTACGCACCAGGTCCTCACGGTCCTAACCAACGTAAGAAACTTTCAGAATACGGTTTACAATTACAAGAGAAACAAAAACTTCGTCACATGTACGGCATGACTGAGCGTCAATTCCGTCGCACATTTGACCAAGCAGGTAAAATGCCTGGTAAGCACGGCGAAAACTTCATGATCCTTCTTGAAGCTCGTCTTGACAACTTAGTTTACCGTATGGGCTTAGCTCGCACTCGTCGTGCAGCTCGCCAATTAGTAAACCACGGTCACATCATGGTTGATGGCGCTCGCGTAGATATCCCATCTTACCGTGTAAAACCTAACCAAACTATCAGCGTTCGCGAAAAATCTAACAGCCTTGTTGTTGTTAAAGAAGCGATCGAAGTTAACAACTTCGTACCAGAATACTTAACTTTCGATGCTGACAAATTAGAAGCTACTTACACTCGTCACGCTGAGCGTGCTGAGTTACCAGCTGAAATCAACGAAGCATTAATCGTAGAGTTCTACTCTCGTTAATGACAAAAAGCCAATCCTGTGGATTGGCTTTTTTCAATTCCCCATTATTTTTTATATCCTACATAACATAAAAATCCCAATACCCTATACTCCCATCTAAAACAAAAAGAATAACCTCCCTGTTTCCATAAAGAACTCTGTTATATTATGAATTTTCACGGAATAACAATAATATTAAAGATTTTTAAACTTTATAACGAGGAGACATTGATATGGAATTCAGAAATGACATAAACAAAATAGCTAACCAAATTTTAGAACGAACAGAGTACATAACTAATGAAGAAATGACCAAGCAATCATTAATTATTCCTTTTCTTCAAAAACTAGGTTATGACGTTTTTAATCCTTTAGAAGTTAGACCTGAGTATGTTGCAGACTTCGGAACTAAGAAGGGAGAAAAAGTCGATTATGCGGTTTTTAAAAATGGAGTTCCAATTATTTTAATCGAGGCAAAATCTGTAACAGAAAATCTCCTTAAACACGATGCGCAACTATCTAGATATTTCAATGCCTTACCTGATATCAAGGTAGGGGTACTAACTAATGGTGTAGAATACAAGTTTTATACTGATTTAACAAATGACAATGTGATGGATGAAAAACCTTTCTTCACATTCAGTATGGATAATTTAACGAATTTAGATATTGAAACGATTGAAACTTTTACAAAAGAAAATTTTGAAGCTGAAGAAATCGTAAAATATGCTGAAGAGCTTATTTATATGACCAATTTAAACTCTACAATTAAAGAACTATTTAAAAATCCTTCAGATGACTTCCTTCGTTTTCTAATTAGAGACTTTAGCTCAACTAGAATTACAAATAACGTTTTAGAGCGATTCCGACCAATCGTTAAAAAAGCAATTAATCGAACACTATTAGAAATAATCAGTGATGGTTTAACACCAAAAGAAACAAAAACATCGGAGAAAATAGAAACAAGCCTAGTTGCAGCTGCTTCTATCGAAATAATTGAAGACATTAATAAAGACGACAAAGCAGATAGAGTTTTCACTACAGAAAATGAACTAACCGCATTTAACATTGTTAAAGAGATTTTAACTGAGAATCAAAGAGATATCAGTAACCTCAAATATAAAGATACTATTAGTTATTTTTGTATCATGAATCGTGTAATTACAAAATGGTTTATACGTCTCTTCCTTGATGGCGATGCAAAATCCTTAGTTGTAAGACTCGATTTAGAAGCTACTAAACAGCTATGCCCTAATTTTGTGGTTGAACAAGCCCCAAAATCACAGGGAGTGAGTAGAATTTTTATTGATAACGTTAATGACTTAAAAGATCTGGAAGCACTTATTACTTCGTGCTATGATCAAATTTTAGCTAATGTTTAAAAGAGAAAAATGTACGCTCTTTTTCCAACAACCTGACAAAAAGCCAATCCAATGGATTGGCTTTTGAAGTTTATATATAAAATAAAGTTATTTATTTTCCTCTTTTTGAACATATACATAAGCATCTTTCTGCTCTTTATGTATATCAACCTTCGAATTCTCTGCAAGTTGCCCCGCATTTAGCAAAGAAAAAATAATCAACGCTTCTAGTGACATTTCGTTTTACCACTCCTTTCTAATTGTTATACGTTTATCATACCGCTTACATGTGATTTCCGTATGAACTCGAAAAGGAGATTAAAACAAAAAAGCTTTGAGGAAATTCCTCAAAGCTTTTTATTTATTAGTAACGAATTAAGAAATATTTCTTCTTACCGCGGCGAATGATTGTGAATTTACCTTCGATGCGGTCGTTTTCTGTTACAACGTAGTCTAATGCTTGTGTACGCTCACCGTTTACGTAGATTGCGCCGTTCGTTACATCTTCACGTGCTTGACGTTTTGATGGAGAGATTTTGCTTTCTACAAGTAAGTCGATTAATACTGTATCTTCTGCAGTACGTTCTACAGATGGTACGTCTTTGAATCCTTGCTCGATTTCGCTTGCAGTTAGTTCTGCTACAGAACCGCTAAATAATGCAGCTGAAATTTTAATCGCTTGCTCTAATGCTTCTTCGCCGTGAACAAGTTTTGTCATTTCAGAACCTAATGCTTTTTGTGCTGCACGTTTTTCTGGTGCTTCAGCTACTTGCTTTTCAAGCTCAAGAATTTCTTCATGAGATAAGAATGTGAAGTATTTTAAGTATTTAACAACGTCGCGGTCATCTGTGTTAATCCAGAATTGGTAGAACTCGTAAGGAGTTGTTTTCTCTGGGTCTAACCAAATTGCGCCGCCTTCTGTTTTACCAAACTTCGTACCGTCAGATTTCGTAACTAGTGGAATTGTTAAACCGAATGCTTTCGCATCTTCTTCTGATTTACGGATTAATTCCAGACCAGCTGTAATGTTACCCCATTGGTCACTACCACCGATTTGCAAGCGGCAATTATGGTTTTGGTATAAGTTTAAGAAGTCGTATGATTGTAAAATCATGTAACTAAACTCAGTGAATGAAATACCAGTATCTAAACGAGAGGCTACTGTATCTTTTGCTAACATATAGTTTAAACCGAAGTTTTTACCGATATCACGTAAGAATGAAATAACATCTAAGTTACCAAGCCAATCATAGTTATTAGCCATCGTTGCTGGGTTGTCCACGTTTTCGAACTCTAAGAAGTTTGAAAGTTGGTTTTTAATGCTTTCTGTGTAGTAAGCAACTGTATCTTTCGTGTTTAATGTACGCTCTGCTTTTTTACCACTTGGGTCACCGATCATACCAGTACCACCGCCAACAAGTGCGATTGGTTGGTGACCAGCTAATTGGAAACGACGTAACATTAATACTGGTAACATATGACCGATGTGTAAGCTATCCGCTGTCGGGTCGAAACCACAGTATAATTTAACGCTTTCTTTTTCTAATAATTGCTCAAGGCCCTCAGCATCTGTTTGCTGATTAATTAGACCGCGAAATTCAAGATCTTGTAAAATACCCATATCCTACATACTCTCCTTTAAGTTCATTACTGGCGTGAAGGTTGAAAACATAAAAAAATCGCCCCTTCAAATAAGGGACGATTTTGATTATCGCGTTACCACCCTAGTTGCAGGCAAAAAAAGCCTACCACCTTATTTACATAACGGCTTAGCACCGTCTTTTCCCTTTTGAATACAATTCAATCGAAAAAAGATGCTCTAGGGGCGTAATTCGCGATCATCTATGTGCTGATTTGCACCGGCCATCAGCTCTCTAAAACAGGGAAATGATCACTACTTCTCCCTTTCCACGCTCAATTATTCATATACTTTTCTTTATACCATCATTTATATAGGCGTGTCAAATAAGGGCCGGATTTCTCTTCTTTCCAATCCTTTACAACGCCATAAAGAGTATCGTAATAAGAGAAAGAATTGGAACCCCAACTAATAACGACACATGAAATACAACCGATAAATCATTGCCAATCGTCGCCTCCACAGGATCTTTCGCCGGGGAACCAAGAAATCCGATTAATCGATCGAAGCGACTTACCGTTTTTGGAAAGTCTGGTATTTCTACATGATCACTATCTAAATGTTGCTGTAACTTATATTCACTCTTAAAGGGATTTTCGCTCAATTTCGTCCACCTCCAGCAATTGTTTCAATTTCTTTATCCCGTTATGGAGTCTCGACTTCACTGTTCCAATCGGAATGTTTAATATCTCTGCAATTTCTTTTTGCTGCATGTCATGATAATAAGAAAGAATTAGGACCGCTCTTTGCTCTTGAGGAAGGCACTTCGTTCAAATATTATTTTAGTTTTTTTATAATCTTTGCAGGATTTCCGCCAACTACTACATTATTAGGCACATCTTTCGTTACAACGGCGCCAGATGCGATAACCGCATTGTCTCCAATTGTGACACCTGGATTAATAATCGCTCTCCCGCCAATCCATACGTTATCGCCAATTGTGACTGGTTTTCCGTATTCTGATCCGCTTATGCGCTCTACTGGATCAAGCGGGTGTGTTGCTGTATAAATGTGAACACCTGGAGCTAACATACAATTCACTCCGATTGTCACCGAGCATACGTCTAAAATTGTACAGTCAAAGTTCGCGTAAAAATTTTCGCCAACGTGAATGTTATAACCGTAATCACATCTAAAAGAAGATTCAAGATGAATGTTATCTCCAGTCGTTCCAAATAATTCTTTTACGATTTCGCTACGCTCTTTTAATTGCTCTTCTGGCGTATCATTTAATTTTCTCGTTAATATACGTGCTTGCTCTCTTTCTTGTACTAAAACTGGATCAGCCGGTATGTACATTTCTCCTAGTATCATCTTTTCTTTTTCTGTTTTCATCATACTACCCCCATTAACTTATATATATAAGTTAATGATAACATAAAAAAGGCCTGAACATTTTTCGTTCAGACCTTCCTCTCTTAATCTTCCATCGTTGATAAGTCACCTGTTGGTAAATTCAGCTCCCACGCTTTTAATACGCGGCGCATAATTTTACCACTTCTCGTTTTCGGTAATTTATCTCTAAATTCAATTTGTCGTGGCGCTGCATGAGCTGCTAGGCCTTTCTTTACAAATTGACGAATTTCTTCTTTTAATTCATCAGATGGTTCGTATCCTGCTCGAAGTGCGATAAATGCTTTAATAATTTCGCCACGCACTGGATCAGGAATACCAATTACACCAGCTTCTGCAACAGCAGCATGCTCGATTAATTTACTTTCTACTTCAAACGGACCAACGCGCTCACCTGACGTCATAATTACATCGTCAATACGTCCTTGGAACCAGAAGTATCCATCTTCATCCATATAGGCAGAGTCACCTGATACGTACCAATCTCCCGGCATGAAATAAGATTCATACTTTTGCTGGTTATTCCAGATTGCACGCATCATAGATGGCCAACCTTTCGCAATTGCTAAGTTACCCATTGTGTATGGAGGAACTTCATTTCCTTCATTATCAACAATCGCTGCTTTTACACCTGGAATTGGTTTACCCATTGAACCTGGACGGATTTCCATACAAGGGTAGTTACAAATAACTTGTCCACCTGTTTCTGTCATCCACCACGTATCATGAATACGAAGTCCAAATGCATTCATACCCCAGCGAATTACTTCTGGATTTAACGGCTCACCAACGCTTAATACGTGACGAACTTGTGATAAGTCATATTTTTTAATTGCATCTTGTCCAGCTCCCATTAACATACGGAACGCTGTCGGTGCACTATACCAAACTGTTACACCGTAATCTTGCAGTGCTTCATACCAAGCTTCCGGACTAAATCGCCCACCTAAAATAACATTTGACGCTCCAACTAACCACGGTGCGAAAATACCGTAAGCAGTTCCAGTTACCCAGCCCGGGTCAGCTGTGCACCAATATACGTCATCTTCTTTTAAATCTAATACCCATTTCGCCGTTTGATAGTGCTGAACCATTGCATTTTGCGCATGAAGCACACCTTTTGGCTTACCAGTAGAACCAGACGTATAGTGAAGAATTAAACCATCTTCACGGCCTAACCATTCAATATGTAATTCTTTTGAAGCTTGTTCAAATAAAGGATTGAACGCTACCGTTTTACCGCCTTCTTCTACATTATCTCCAACAAGAAAAACTGTTTTTAAAGCAGGTAAATCATTTAATGGTACACGCTCTAATAACTCAGGCGTTGTAATTAACACCTTCGCTTCACTATCTTCTAAACGATCGCGAACCGCACCTTCCATAAATGCTTCAAATAACGGTCCAACAATTGCTCCTAATTTCACCGCACCCAGAAGTGCGAAATATAATTCTGGAGAACGTGGCATAAAAATAAAAACGCGATCGCCTTTTTCTACATCGCCATAATTTTTCAGGACATTTCCTGCTTTATTAGAAAAATCCTTCATTTCCTTAAATGTATATTTCTCTTTTCGCGATCCATCTTGATAATAAAGAGCTACTTTATTCTTTCGATCGGATTTCGCATGCTTATCAATTGCCTCATACGCCATATTCACTCGGCCTGTTTCATTCCAAGTAAAGTTTTTATTAACCTCTTCCCAGTTAAAATTCGCGTATGCCTCATCATAATTCGGCAAATTATTTTCTCCTTTAATGACAGGAAGCGTTTCTACTTTCATACTTTACATCCCCCTCCTATGTATTCTATTATCTATTATAATGATATTATTTAAAATTTTCAGTATATTTGTTGATTTTTAGACAAATTTTTAATGACAAAATTCGATTCACATCGCATATATTATAAAGTACGATATTAATAGATTCACAAACCCTCAAGGTGGTGAGCAATACATTGATTCATAAAAAAATATACAATGCTAGAAACTTAAAAACAGCGAAAGGCACTTTAATTATTGAAGGTCCTGTCTCTACACATAATCTTGAAATGTATGAATTCCATCCAGACTTAATTGCGTTTCGTCCTGCCGAGCAACAATATAAAGCAATTGTCGAAATTTCTAAATTACCAGAAGCTCGTCTCATTATTGCTAGACATGACCAAACAATTGTTGGATATGTTACATACTTGTATCCTGATCCACTTGAACGATGGTCAGAAGGAAAAATGGAAAACTTAATTGAGCTTGGGGCAATTGAAGTAGTCCCAGCCTTCCGCGGGAGTTCTGTCGGAAAGAACTTACTAGAGGTTTCTATGATGGACGATTATATGGAAGATTACATTATATTGACGACTGAATATTATTGGCACTGGGATTTGAAACAAACAGGATTGAATGTGTGGGAATACCGAAAAGTAATGGAAAAGATGATGAATGCCGGCGGGTTACAATGGATGGCTACAGACGATCCTGAAATTTGTTCACATCCCGCCAACTGTTTAATGGTCCGCATCGGTAAACGCGTTGATACGGATTCTATTCAAGCTTTTGATCGTCTACGTTTTCACAATCGTTTTATGTATTAATAAAGGGGGCAACTGGAATGATTGTAGAAGAAATTATGAATCAAAATGTAGTTACACTACATCCAAACGATACAATCGAAACAGCAATCCGAACGATTCGCACGAAAGGCATTCGGCACATTCCAATTGTCGATCAAAATAATCACGTCGTAGGCATTATTTCTGATCGGGATGTAAGAGATGCAAGTCCGTCTATTCTAGATGAACAAGTTTCACTCGATATGCTACAGCAACCGCTTGAACTTATTATGAAACATCCTGTTATGACTTGCCATCCTCTCGATTTCGTTGAGGAAATTGCTACTTTATTTTTTGAAAATAAAATTGGCTGTCTTCCTGTTACAAAGGCTGGAAAGTTAGTTGGAATCATTTCTGAATCTACAGTACTGCACACGTTAGTGAAATTAACAGGGGCACATCAACCAAGTTCACAAATTGAAATTCAAGTAAAAAACGAACCTGGTATTCTTGGAAAAGTCGTTGCTATTTTTAGTGACTTACAAATAAATATCGTGAGCGTTCTCGTCTACCCAGCAAAAGATGAGAATGATAAAGTACTCGTTTTCCGCATTCAAACGATGAATCCTCTAAAAGTGATTGATGCACTTGAAGCAGAAGGCTACCGCGTATTATGGCCGAACATCATGGGGATGCAATCATGAGTAGCGCGTTTATTTATTCGGATGACTTTCGGGGCTATTCATTTAGCCCTGATCATCCTTTTAACCAACTGCGCATCACACTTACGTATGATTTATTACAAAAGGGCGGTTTCATCTCTCCTTCCCAAATCATCTCACCACGGATGGCTACAGATGAAGAAATTGCCTACGTTCATACAGAGGAGTACATAAATGCGGTAAAACGTGCTGGAGAAGGAAAGTTAGAAAAATCAATTGCGATGACATATGGACTTGGAACAGAAGATACACCGATGTTCCCAAATATGCACGAAGCAAGCGCATTGCTCGTTGGTGGTACATTAACAGCTGTCGATGCTGTTCTTTCCGGAAAAGTAAAACACGCGCTTAACTTAGGAGGCGGCTTACATCATGGCTTCCGTGGTAAAGCATCTGGCTTTTGTATTTATAACGACAGTTCTATCGCAATGAAATATATTCAAAAGAAATACGGTTTACGCGTCTTATATATTGATACAGACGCTCATCACGGTGATGGTGTTCAGTGGTCTTTTTACGACGATCCTAACGTATGCACTATTTCATTACATGAAACTGGGCGTTATTTATTCCCTGGAACTGGCGCTGTAAATGAACGCGGACAAGGCAATGGCTATAGTTATTCTTTCAACGTTCCACTCGATGCTTTTACAGAAGATGAATCGTTCTTAGAGTCATATCGAACTGTTGTAAAAGAAGTTGCAGCATACTTTAAACCGGATATTATTTTAACGCAAAATGGTGCTGACGCACATTACTACGACCCACTTACACACCTTTGTGCGACCATGAATATTTACCGCGAAATACCGAAGCTCGCTCGTGAAATTGCTAATGAATATTGCGACGGTCGCTGGATCGCTGTCGGCGGTGGCGGCTATGACCATTGGCGTGTCGTACCAAGAGCTTGGGCGCTCATTTGGCTCGAAATGAACAACATCCAAAACATCTCAGGTTATCTCCCTCCAGAATGGATTGAAGCTTGGAAAGGACAAGCAGAAACAGAACTTCCCCTCACATGGGAAGATCCAGACAACATGTATAAACCTATCCCCCGTAAACCAGAAATTGAAGAAAAAAATGCATTAACTGTAGCGAAATCCCTTGAAATTATTCGGAATAATATGACAAAATCTTTGTACTAAACGAAAAGGAGGCTCGTTTTTGAATAGCCTCCTTTTATTTGTTGTCGGTTTCTGTCGGTAAGTCGATATATTCTAATAATCGCTGATATATTTTCATTTCATAACAGCCTGGCCCAACTTTTATGAGAAAAGGTAGTGATATTATGTGGAAACGACAAATGATCCACACGAAACGTGGTACATTTGAACTCTTTACAAAAGGAGATGGCGAATCGCTTTGTATTACACATCACTATTCACAATTTAATGAAACTGGTGATTACTTTGCAGATGTTTTTACTGCTACGCATCGTGTATTTCTCATTAATTTACGGGATACTGGTCGCTCTGTAACCGCCCAGTCAGAAAACGAATTAAGCATGATTGAAACAATCCACGACTTAGAAGCAATACGAGAAGCATTACAACTTCCAACATGGCATTTCGCTGGTCATTCAACAGGTGGTATGCTTGGACTTTTATATGCGATTACATATCCAAATCCCTTACAATCATTAGTCGTAGCAGGAGCTGCAGCAAGTAACTATACCGAAACACCATTTTGCATTTATCATCCCGAACATTCACAATTTCATTATATGCAAGAGCTCATCGAAAACTTAAAAAGCCTTCACCTTACAAGTGAAGAACGGAAAGAACTATCTACTAAGAGAACAAAATTATCATTGTATAAACCAGAAAACTACAACTCTTATTTTTTTAAATCAATTGTAAAAACAATGTCCGCTAGCCGGATGAACGCTTTCGCCAATGAATATCCTTCATTTGATTTAAGAGAGTATTTACCTTCCATCCAAACAAAGACACTTATTATATGCGGAAGATATGATGTACAGTGCCCAATTCAGTATTCTATCGAGATGCATGATGGGATACGTAATTCTATCTTCATTCCATTTGAAAACAGCAACCATTATCCTTTTTTAGAAGAGGCTGCTCAGTTTACTTCTACTACTCAAACATTTTATAAATCATTGCAACAAGGAACTCTAAAATAGTATGTTAAGGTCGCAAGCTAATTTTCCAACAAAAAGCTCACAGCCTCTATAAGACTATGAGCTTTTTCAAAAGAAATATTTCACACTAGTAACAACCAAAAAAAGAACAGAAAAAATCACTAAACCTAAATCAATAAATACTGACTTTTTATCTCCTTCTTTTAAACTTATCATAAAACTAGAAATTATTTTAATTGCAAAAAAGACCATCATAAATAACCAGCCGAAATGATCATTCGTAGAATCTTCATCATAAAACATTTGTATTGCACCAATAATTAATAAGATAAGTACGATATTAGTTACAATCTTTAAAACCTTGTTTGATTTATTATCTTTTAATGTATCCCCCAAAATGTAGCACGCCCTCTCACACTCTCCTATGTTTTATCTCTCTTTATATTTTAACATAAATTACCTATTATCCCCTTTTGATCACATACAAAAAAACCTACCAATAACTCGGCAGGTTTCCTACACATTAAAACGATAACCAGCTCCCCACACTGTTTCAATATATTGCGGGTGGGCAGGGTCTCTTTCAATTTTTTCACGTAGCTTTCTAATGTGGACGACAACAGTGGCTAAATCACCAGCGGAATCTAATCCCCAAATGCGTTCAAATAACTGTTCTTTATTTAATACTTGGTTTGGATGTGTGACAAAGAATGTTAATAAATCAAATTCCTTCGTTGTAAATGCCACTTCTTCATTGTTTATAAAAACTTTCCTCGCTCGTTGATCGATAGAAATTCCGTGAATATATAACGTATCACGTTGCTTACTTACATTTCCTGATAATCTTTCATAACGAGCAATATGCGCTTTTACTCTTGCGACTAATTCGCTTGGGCTAAACGGTTTCGTTATATAATCATCCGCTCCTAATCCGAGTCCGCGAATTTTATCTATATCTTCTTTTTTTGCTGAAACAAGTAAAATCGGAATATCTTTTACAGCACGTATTTGTTTACAAATTTCGAATCCGTTCATTTTCGGGAGCATAATATCTAAAATAATTAAATCATAGTCTTCTTGCAGGGCTATTTGTAAACCTGTTTCTCCTGAATGCTCTACATCAACTTGGAAATCATTAATTTCTAAATAATCTCGCTGTAATTCTGCAATACTTACTTCATCTTCTATTAGTAAAATTCTTTTCAATTTACTCACCACATTCCTCTACTTTTTCCAATGAGAAGAAAATGCTTGTGCCTTTACCAAGCTCGCTTTCCGCCCAAATTTCCCCGCCATGTTCTTCAACAATTTGCTTCGCTATTGCTAAACCAAGTCCACTTCCACCTGTGCTAGAATTCCGCGATTGTTCTGCACGATAAAAACGTTCAAAGATATACGGTAGCGTATTAGATTCTATACCTGATCCATTGTCCATCACTTTCACAATAACTTTATTGTTATCACTCGATACTGTTACAGTAATTTTCTTCTCTTCTTTATCCATGTACTTCACACTATTATGAATTAAATTTGATATAACTCTATTTATCTTTTCGCAATCGGCCGTTACATATAATGGCGATGAATGTAATTGTAAGTTAACTTCTATACCTTCTTCACTTAAATCCATCTGCATCTCTTCTATTAATTCTTGCATAAACGTATTTAATTCAACTGTCTCAAATTGGAATGGAACTCGATTCAAATCGAGCTTCGAAAACAAAAAGAGCTCATCAATGAGTGTGTCCATATGTTTTGCCTTCGTATGAATTGTCGTTAAATACTTATCCATTTTTTCTGGCGTATTTGCTACCCCATCCTTTATTCCCTCTACATATCCGATAATAGATGTAATCGGTGTTTTTAAATCATGCGATATGTTTGAAATAAGTTCTTTTCGATTTTCTTCATACTGCGTTTGTACTTCAATCGATTCTTTTAACTTCTTCCTCATTTCCTCAAACCCTTGATTTAATTGACCTATTTCATCGTGCGATGTAACTGGCATTTGAAAATCTAAATTTCCTTCTTTAATTTTCTCTGTTGCGCCTTTCAATACAAAAATTGGTTTTATTACACTTCTTGAAACGAGATAACTTAATAACCCAATGAGTAAAATGGCTAGTAGTAAAAGCGATACGAATAAGATTGGAAATAATTTTTGTGTAAGATCTACAAATGAACTTTGCTTTTTTAGTACAAATATACTCCCTTCTTCTTTCTCTGGAAAATAAAAATCAAATTTTACATATCGATAAAATGTATCGCCTAGTTCCGTTGTACCACGACTATTAATATTTGCCGCTTCAAATTTCGGAAGGGCTTCTGTTAAAGTCGAACTTTCAAAACCCTTTGTAGCATAAGAAATGTTTTCTCCCTTTCTTACAATTATTTTCACGCCTTCTTTTTCAATCGATGAAACGAACGATTCATCTAATAATTGAGATTGATGTTGCTTTGCCACTAATTTTAATTCAAGATAGGCATTCTCTTCTTCTGGTGTAAGCGGCTTTTGAATGTAAGAACTTTTATAGAAATTTTTCACTGCTTCCAAGTCACCTGTTATCGAAAAAACAATTAAAAATCCCGCGACTAATATGAGCGTAATAGAAACGAGAATTACAGCAATATAAGAAAATAAAAACCTTGTTTTAATAGACATCATTTACATCCTCACTTTACCCATCCTTCATATTCATAAGCATAAAAATATATGTTCAAATACTCAAGCGATTTTATAGTAATTTTAGCGTCAGTTTATAAAAATTTAATGTTCCTATTTTACAGTTGAAATTAGGAGGTTGAAATTCCATGTTCAAAAAAACATTCAGTATGATATGTTGCGTAATTTTTTTACAAGGATGCTCGCAAGAACAAGAAGTAAAAAAGGAGATGACAAACATGGAGACTGCACTACTAGCAGCTACTGAAAAAAATGAAACGAATACTGTTATATCTTTACTAAAACAAGGTGCAAATATAAATGCGACGGATAATCAAGGACGCACTCCGCTTATGATTGCAACATACAAAAATAATGTAAAAACCGCAAAAGCGCTTATCGAAGCTGGTGCTGACGTAAACATCCAAGATGACATGAAAAACAATCCCTTTCTATACGCCGGTGCGGAAGGTTACTTAGACATTTTAAAGCTAACAATTGATGCTGGTGCAGATCCTACGATTACAAATCGTTACGGTGGAACAGCTCTTATCCCAGCCTCAGAACATGGCTATATTGACGTTATAAAAGAACTCCTCGCTCGAACAAATATTGATGTAAATCATGTAAATAACCTCGGATGGACAGCTTTAATGGAAGCCATCGTACTAAGTAACGGAAACGAAACACAGCAACAAGTCATTCGCCTTCTTATTGAGCACGGTGCAGATGTAAATATTCCAGACAATGATGGTGTTACCCCGTTAGAGCATGCTCGCGCTCATCACTTTGAAGAGATAGAGAAGATTTTGTTAGAAGGACGTAAGTAAAAAGTTATTTTTTGCCTTCCTCCCCCACCCTATGCTACATTTAAGCCGTTACATTACTATTAATAGGGTGGGAATAAAAATGAACAAACCTAAAATTGGGATGTTTGGACTTGGAAGTATTGCGCAAAAGGCCTATCTTCCAACACTTACAAAAGAAACAGATTGGAATTTTGTAGGGGCGTTTACACCTAACGCGGAGAAAAGAAAACAAGTTTGCCAGCAATACCGGATTCAAGACTTTCACTCTATTGAAATGTTAGCTTCAGAATGCGATGCAATCTTCGTTCATAGTTCAACTGCATCGCATTATGAAATCGTTTCTGAACTTCTGAAAAAAGGAATCGACGTTTATGTTGATAAACCGCTAGCAGCTACAGTGGAACAAGCTGAGCAACTAGTTGAGTTGAGCGAGAAGTATAACCGAAAATTAATGGTCGGATTTAATCGCAGATTCGTTCCTATGTATGTCGCTGCCAAAGAACAGGCTAATGATATTTCATGGATTCGAATTGAAAAGCATCGTACAAATAAAGTTGGGCCATATACGTACGACTTCACTATGTTAGATGATTATTTACACATTGTAGATACTGCTCGCTGGTTAGCTAATGATGACCTTAACGCCGTCCACAATATGATGCAAATCAATGAAAAAAATGAACTTCTTTACGGACATCATATATATACAACTCCAAGTGGACTGTTACTTTCTACTGCAATGCATCGCCATGCCGGTACAAATTTAGAACAAATTGAACTTGTAACGCCAGGGAAAATCATTCGCGTAAAAAATATGAATACATTTGAAATTGAACAGGAAAACTCAGTTTCACAAAGTGGTTCTCCATCATGGGATACAACGTTAAAACAACGTGGTTTTGAAGATGCTGTTCATCATTTTATTGAGTGTGTACACGGAGATACAAAGCCTGTTGTAGATGGATTAGAAGGATTAAAAACGCAGCAAATGCTACAATCTTTACTAGATGATGTAAACAAAAATTAAAACGGATACATTTTTCAGAATTTACTTTCATTCCCATTTCCTCTTTATTTCTCTCGTAAATTTCTATAGAATATGTTGATAGGAATTATAAATTTCATAATGAATCGTGGAAAGGATGGGATTAACACATGTGGAACGAGTTTAAAAAGTTTGCTTTCAAAGGGAATGTCGTTGATTTAGCTGTCGGGGTTGTAATCGGTGCTGCATTCGGTAAAATCGTTAGTTCTTTAGTAAAAGACATTATTACACCATTACTTGGTATGGTATTAGGTGGCGTTAACTTTACAGACTTACACTTTGGATATGGTAAATCAGCTGTTATGTATGGTAACTTCATCCAAACAATTTTTGATTTCTTGATTATCGCAGCTTCTATCTTTATGTTTATTAAAGTTTTCAACAAACTAACATCTAAAAAAGAAGACGAAAAAGAGGAAGAAATTCCAGAACCAACAAAAGAAGAAGTTCTTCTTGGCGAAATTCGCGACTTATTAAAGCAACAAAATTCTTCTAAAGATAGAGCATAATTGAACGGATAAAAAGGCATGTCCCAAGGGACATGCCTTTTCTATATGTTATAACGTTTCCGAATTCATATGAATAAATAAAATAATACCAGCAACCATAAGTACCATAATGCTACCTGCAAATAGTGTAATACCAATAAACATTAAACTTGTGCTCATATCTACTGATACACTTTCAATAAAAATAGAAATTACATACGTGATAAGGGCAATTCCTGCAAGAATACTTCCTGGAACAAACCGCTTTAAGCCATTTTGTTTTAACGTCATATATGCAAAAATAGCAGTCATACAAAGCGTAATTATCCAAAGAACGATCATCTCTTCTCCCCCCTCACAAGCCTTTTCTTCTATTATACATGACATTGCCCTATAATAGCTAAATTTGCACTTATGTGACATATAACAAGGAATCATACAATCTATAGAGAAATCTTCCAAATAAGCGATATACTAGGGAGGATTTCAATTGGAAGATAATATTGTAGGATACTTTAAACAAGTAGAGCGATATGATTATATTACAATTGACTTAGACAAAAAGTTTTTTTACATGGAAGTTGTACAAATAGAAACAAATTTAACTTTGCTAAAAGTATCACTTAACTTAGACAAAGATGAAACTATTATTACTGGCAATTATGATCCTTCTAGGTTAGAACAATTAATACAAAGCTTTAAACGCACTGCACAAACATGCCTTGAACATAATTTACGAAGTCCTGAAGCACTTTTTGCATTTTGGAAAGGAAATTGACCACCAGGAAAATATGGATATTTTTCATATAAATTGATATAATTACTATATACAAATATTCTTTGTAAGGGAGTGTTCATAATGATTTGGATTTCACTAATCGTATTAGCTTATTTCATCATTCTCGTCCCAATACAGTACAACTACATTAAAATGCTCAAAGAAAAACAGAAAAAAATGAGTGTCTCACAAAACGAACTATATGACAACATGTCTTATGAAGAATCCCAAGTACATTACCATTATCAAAGTAACGTATTTACAATACCTGCTTCGCTTGTCGCGAGTATTATTTATAAAGTGAAACATGCAGCATAATATGTACGCTGTAAAATTATTGTTTGAGTCTGTTCATTCTGGTGAGCCTGATCCTACGAAAATTGATGAGCATTATGAAGAGAATCACGATACACTTTTTGAAGAAAGTATTATTCTTGTTAAAGCAAACAGTTTAGAAGAAGCTCATGAACTAAGTGAAAAGATAGCTATACAATCGGAGCACACATACGATAATATGTATGATGAGCAAATCACATGGACGTTCCGAAAAGTGTTACATGTGTTTGAATTAGACGATACGCCATTTGAAACTGGAAAAGAATTGTACGCAAGATTTTTACACGTTAAGAAAAATGAAACTGTAGATACAGTAATTGAAAAATATTATCCTGAATATGAATAAAAGCTCACAGCAATCGCTGTGAGCTTTTTTATACTTACTTCGTTGAATCTCTAAATTGGATACGGTGAGGTAAGATAACAGTGTGATCTTCCACTTTTTCTTTGTTCATATACTTTGTTAATAGACGCATTGCTACTGCACCGATATCATACATCGGTTGTACAACTGTTGAAAGTTGCGGACGAACCATTAATGCAAGGCGTGTATTATCGAAACCAAGTACTTCTACATCAGTTGGTACGTTTAATCCAGCGTCTTGTGCTGCATGGATTACACCTAGTGCCATTTCATCAGAAGATACGAAGATTGCTGTTGGCTTTTCATCATTGCTCCAAAGCTTTTCGAATGCTTCGATACCTGAGTCATATGTGTAATCTCCATCGATTACAAGATTTTCATCATATGAAATACCTTCTTCTTCTAAAGCTTTTTTATAACCTTGTAACTTCTTCGCGCTTCCCGCTTTATCAATGAATGGACCAGAGACGAAACCGATACGCTTATGTCCTTGCTCAATAAAGTGCTTCATTGCATCGTAAGCTGCTTGTGTATAATCAATATTTACTGATGGCGTTTCATTTTGCTCATCGAATGACGCTGCTAATACAATTGGTACTGGAGATTTTTTAAATTCTTCAATGTGAATGTCTGTAATATCTTCACCCATGAAAACAATTCCGTCCACTTGTTTTCCAAGCATCGTATTTAATAAATGGAACTCTTTCTCTTTGTTTTGGTCAGAGTTACTTAAAATGATGTTATATTTGTACATTGTTGCGATATCTTCAATTCCACGTGCAAGTTCTGCATAAAACGTATTTGAGATATCAGGAATAATAACACCTACTGTAGTTGTCTTCTTACTTGCTAGTCCACGTGCTACCGCATTTGGGCGGTATCCTAAACGATCAATTGCTTCTAATACTTTCTTTCTTGTTGTAGGCTTTACATTTGGGTTACCGTTCACAACGCGTGATACGGTAGCCATTGAAACGTTCGCTTCGCGCGCTACATCATAGATTGTTACGTTCATCTCATCGCACACTCCTTCTATTTTTGTTATCTATTTTTATGTATCGGTTACTTGAATGAAAAAA
The DNA here is from genome assembly GCF_057809515.1 of Bacillus sp. FG16. Lineage (NCBI taxonomy): Bacteria > Bacillati > Bacillota > Bacilli > Caryophanales > Bacillaceae > Bacillus > Bacillus sp. FG16. The sequence continues at coordinate 12,658 of NZ_JBMDKC010000030.1, read as the reverse complement.
AGACATCAACTCTATTTGCAGATGCCACCAATCGTCCCGAGTTCTTCCTTTTACTAATGATACGATAAAAACGCAGGCTCATACAATATTTTCCCGCAAAAGTTTCGAAAAAATTCGCTTCTTTTCTCGTATTTTCGTATTTTTTATGAAAAAAGAGCATTTTTTGTAAAAAAATAGATGTTTCCTAAGTAGAAATCTTATTTTAAGCAGTACGATAGTAAATGAAATTTATATCGGCGATTTTTCGAATATATGAACCGTAACTCGAAATATATCAGCGATTTTCCAAATATATCGACCACAACTCTAATTATATCAGCGATTTTTTAAATATATCAACTTACCAACAAAAACCGACAATGACAGTCTCTATACAATAAGAGAAAGCTGTTCCAAAATGCCTTTTTGGAACAGCTCATTAAAAGTTTTTATAATTTGCTTCCAAATAATTTTAATTCATTCATAAAATCATTGAACTGCGGAATATTCATTTGCTGCGCCGGATCTGATAAAGCTACAGCGGGATTTGGATGTACTTCAGCCATAATTGCGTCTGCACCAATTGCCATCGCTGCTTTTGCAGTTGATAAGAGAAGGTCACGTCGCCCTGTAGAATGCGTTACATCGACAACAACAGGTAAATGTGTTTCTTTCTTTAAAATCGGTACAGCGGAAATATCAAGCGTCTTACGCGTCACTCTTTCATACGTGCGAATACCTCGTTCACATAAAATAATGTTCCCATTTCCCTTTGCCATAATATATTCTGCCGCATTAATGAATTCTTCAATCGTTGCTGATAGACCACGTTTTAATAATACTCGTTTATTTACAGCACCGGCTGCCCTTAGCAAATCAAAGTTTTGCATATTGCGAGCGCCAATTTGAATAACATCAACGTAATCTAATGACATCTCAATATCATTTGGATTTAAAATTTCACTAATAACAGCCAAATCATATTCATCTGCTACTTGGCGTAAAATTTGTAATCCTGCTAATCCAAGACCTTGAAAATCATACGGTGAAGTATGTGGCTTGAATGCACCACCACGCATTAATTTCAACAATCGTATCTTCTATTTTTTTCTTACAAGACACAAGTAGTGCTTTACGATGATCTTCTTGTAACTCTAAACCAGCTTGAAAAATTTGTTTGAAAATATGTTGTAAAGTCGAAGTTTCAAATGGACCATTATTATTCTCTACAATTAAATCCAGCATATTTCTTTCACGTACAGGATCAAAACGTTTCACACCTTATACTTCTTTTAAAGTACCAACTTCTTGTACGAGACGACCTCTTTCGTTTAGTAACTCTAATATTTGTAAATTAAGTTGATCAATTTCAGAACGTAAACGACCTAGTTGTTGTGATGTCATAAGAAAGCCACCTCTTTCAAATTCCTATATATTACTTTTTTAAGATAACTTATCATAGCTGATACATATACGATTGTCACACGATATACAGCAATGAATTACCATCAAAAAACGTTGTATATTTTCATTTAAAATAAAAAAAAGACAGTTTACATACTGTCTTTTTTACAAGAAGGAAACAAACGGTTTATCACTGTTTTTCTCTTTTATAATAACGGCCTCAATTTTACTCTCGGACTTAATCTGTAATTGTACTTTCGCATCTTTAGGCAATTTGTCCAACATACCTTGAGCAGCCAATTGGGTAAGAGCCATTAATTCTGTTTTACCGTTATATTTAATAACAATATTCATATTTAATGTATCCATTTGATCTTTCTTATAAGAAACTTTTGCGTTGACTGGAATAAAATCTCCAGTAGAAAAACCTTTTATTTCCTTAGCAAAGTTAGTTATTTTTGTATTATCTTCTCCATGTGCTTGTGTAAATTCATCAGAAGGATATGAATACGACTTTTCATCAATTGTACTCCAATTTCCAAGGTTCGTATCATTCTTTTGAACAGTAGCACTAGCGATATACGTACCATTTTTTAAAGAACTAGTACTTTCTTGCTTAAAGATAGCAAACGTAATTGGAGATTTGTTATATTTATCATTTTTGTTAATAGCTTCAATAAGTTGTTTAGCAACTTCAGATCCTTTAGACATAGCTTCTTCATTAGATACACTTGAAGACATAGCTAGGCCAATCATAACACCAGATAAACTTAATTCATTTGAATTCTGTTTTCCGAAATAGTCTTGTTCTATAATATTCGTCAAAACTGGCGCTTCTACTTTCGCAACTAGTTCATCAATTAGTTTCTCTGGAATATACTGATTTAATTGCAGTACGTGACTCTCTGTATCAAATTGCTGCGTTGCAATATTTATTAAACCATTTTCATACTCTGCTAAATCTAATTTAGAATTTGTTTTTATATTAGCTGTATTTATAACCTTTTGTTCTTTTAAAGGAATAACAGTTCTATAATAATCTTTAGAAACAGCAGTTCTCGGAATCATACTTTTTTCTTTTGTATCTTTTTGTATAACTTCATCCTTCTTACTAATCGTATTACTATTGTTACTACAAGCTCCCAGTAATAAACTTACGACTGCGAAGGATAATGCCATTTTCTTCATTACTTAAAACCTACTTTCAACAATCTAGTTATTTAGTTTGAACTATTAATAGTGTACCACTAAATATATTTCAACAAAAACAAAAAAAAGAAGCAAGCACCTTTAGCTTGCTTCTTTTTACTTTATATTCTCTTCTAAAGCATCTTTTTTAATATTCCAATGAGACGTATTCCATACTACCATCCCATCTTTTATGTATAGCACTTGCGGTGATTCATGTCTAATACTGTATTGTTCTGCAACACGATTTGACACATCTCTCGCATCTTGTACGTATAAGTAATACGCTGGTACTTCTCTTTCTTCACTGCAATACGCTTGAAATTCTGTGTATGCACCGTGACTAATCGGGCATGTCGTACTATGTTTAAAAAGAACATACGGCTCATTCTTTTCTACTAAGACTTCAAGCTCTTCAATTGTTTCAAGCTTTGTCATATTCATCACGATTCACCTCTCATACGAAATCTAGAGCGCTTCTCTTTCTTTTCAGCGTTTTTCTCAATTCTTTCTAATTTACGCTCTTCTTTTTCAACCTTCTTCTCTTGTCTCGACGCACGGTAATGATTGTATACTTCAATCGCCGCACTGCTCCACTGTACAACTTGCGCTACTTTATCAGCGTTATTTTCAATTTCGTCCGTTACAGAGTCTGATACATTACGAAGCTTCGTATTTAAAGATTGGATTGTCGTTCCAATCCCATCTACACCCGCTACCACTTTATTTAATGACTGTGACTTCTGTTGAATATCATCAGCTAACGCATTCGTTTTATGTAATAATTGCTCTGTCTCTACGCTAATTCCTTGCATTTGTTTTTCTAAACCTTCTAACGTGCTTGCAACGTTTTCTAACGTCTTCTGAACCGATAACAACGTTCTGCATACATACACTACTAATACTGCGAAAGCAACCGCGATAATAGCCGCACTTACATATAAAAGAACTTGCATTTCATCACTTCCTTTATCTTTTTCATACTTTCCCCTATTATACAATCATTTTCCGTTTCATTCTAATCCCTATCTCATCATTAGAATTTTCATACTTATTCGTTAACTGTAACATAAATCATTCAACAAATTCCACTAAGTAGGTTACAATAGGAGAGGATACATAATTAGTAGGGAGGCTTTACATATGAAAGATCCACGTATTGAAAAGTTAGCATACAATTTAATTAACTACTCTATCCGCTTACAAAAAGGTGAAAAAGTATTAATTGAAAACTTTGGCTTACAAAAAGAACTTGTAACTGCACTTGTAAAAGAAGCATATGCAGCTGGTGGTTTCCCATTCGTCTCTTTAAAAGATCATCAAGTAGATCGCTCTTTATTAATGGGTGCTACTGAAGAACATTTCGAACAAATCGCTGCGTATGAAGCAAGCGTAATGAAAGACATGGACGCTTATATCGGTCTTCGCTCTGGCGATAATATTAATGAACAAGCTGACGTTCCAAGTGAGCGTATGAAAGTTCATGGCCAAACAGTTGGTAAAAAAGTTCATAGAGACATTCGCGTTCCAAAAACACGCTGGGTTGTTCTTCGCTACCCAAATGCTTCTATGGCACAGCTTGCTAAAATGAGTACAGAAGCTTTCGAAGACTTCTACTTTGAAGTATGTAACTTAGACTACGGTAAAATGGATAAGGCGATGGATAGCCTTGTTACATTAATGAATAAAACAGATAAAGTTCGTTTAACTGGCCCTGGAACTGACTTAACATTCTCTATTAAAGACATTCCAGCAATTAAATGCTCAGGTCATTTAAACATTCCAGATGGTGAAGTATACTCTGCACCAGTTCGTGACTCTGTTAACGGTACAGTTTCTTACAACACACCATCTCCTTACAACGGTTATACATTTGAAAATGTACAACTTAAGTTCGAGAACGGTCAAATCGTTGAAGCAACTGCAAACGATTCAGAACGCATTAACAAAATCTTCGATACAGACGAAGGCGCACGCTACGTTGGTGAGTTCGCAATCGGCGTAAACCCATACATCTTACATCCAATGGGAGATATCCTATTCGATGAAAAAATCGATGGCAGCTTCCACTTCACTCCTGGACAAGCTTACGACGATGCATGGAATGGTAACAACTCGAACATCCATTGGGACTTAGTATGCATCCAACGCCCTGAATACGGCGGCGGCGAAATTTACTTCGACGACGTACTAATCCGTAAAGACGGACGCTTCGTTGTACCTGAACTAGAAGCTTTAAACCCAGAGAACTTAAAATAATAAAAAACGCTCGGAATTATATCCGAGCGTTTTTTTATTATCCTCACTCTATGTCGAGCCACTTTTCTTACTTTTTGTTTGCTGAAAATGAAAATAATATAAAAGTGCCACTGCGATAGTACCTATTAATATTGGTACATATAAAGGCAGGTTCCATTTCATATTTACCCTAGTGCAGATAGCAAACACCAGCAAAATTTCCAAGCAAAACAAAGGTTTTATATATTTCATTTCTTACCTGCCATTTCTATTTTAACATGTGAATTTTCTTTCTCGATAAGCGCTAAAAATTCATTCATATCTTGTGGCATCGCAATTATATGTACTTTATATGCATTCGTCGTAATTTCAAGTGATTTCCCAACTTGACGAATTATTCTTATCTCTTTCAATACAATATCGTCATTTAAAACACCGTACTTTAATACACCATTTTCTACTTTATGTTTTTTAATAAATACTTCCCAAACGAGCGGGACATTTACAATGAAGCATAAACCCATCCCAATCAACGCCGATATCCAATGCGCTTTATTAGTAAAAAGCATGACAATTGGATATATAAACATAAAAGCTAACGTAAGACAAACAAAAATGACTACTGACTTACTTCTTTGAATTGGAAAGTTCATACCTACACCCCCTAATCCAAATTATACCACTATTTCCATTTTAGTTCATAGAAAAAGGCCATTTCTAAATGACCTTTTACACAATGTACCTATAAAATTTCTTATCTACCTGTAACACTGGAAAATTTTTCGGCAACTGATCTATATTCACACTTTGAAAACCATTCTTTTCATAAAAACGATGTGCCGCTAAAAATTTTACTGTTGTTCCTAAGTAAATATCTTTCAATTTTTTATCCTCAGCCCATGAAATTGCTGTTTGAAGCAACATATGTGACGCGCACCATTCTTTTCCGCGAAACTCTTTCTTCACGAACATTTTTCTTAGCGCTACTTGAAGATTCTCAATATCTAATAAAGCTACTGTTCCAACTACTTTCCCATCATAAATTGCTACCCAAAAGTTTCCGTGATCCTTTTGATAGAATGTTTCTATTTCAAGTAAATCAGGTTGCTCTTCTTTCGTAATGGGAACATTATACTCTTTTTGCTGAATATGAACGATAAGATCTACTACTTCCTCTTGAAACGTACTTTCATACGGAACAATACGAATTTTCTCGTTCATCGAATTTCTTTCCACTCTGAAGCTAATAAACTATATACAGCGACATCATGGAAATGATCATATAACCATTCTTCATCTCGTAAAATACCATCTAACTTAAATCCTAAACGTTCTGGAATTGCGCGGCTTTTCGCATTTCCAACACCGCAACGAATTTCAATTTTATTCAGCTTTAAATTTTCAAATGCATAGTGAAGTACAGCCTTTACGCTACGCGTCATAATACCTTTCCCGCCAGTATCTTCTGCAAGATAATACCCAAGACTCGTCGCTTTCTTCCCCCAGCTCACTGGATGAATGCCTACCATCCCAACGAGCTTTCCTTTGTAACGTATACCACTTTCAAAACCGTCTCCCTCTGCAAACTTTTTTAACCACATCGGAAAAATCTCATCATAAGCATCAGCAGATTTTGTCCCATCTACCCAAGGGAGCCATTTTCGTAAATGATTACGGTTTTGATCTAATAATTGATATAATTCCTCTTTATGATGTTTTTCTAGTAATTGTAGTTCGATTTCGTCATCTACTCGGAGTGTGAACATGCTTTTTAGTCCCCTTTTTAGTTTTCTTATTATTCTAACATTTATGGATAAAAAATGTTAAATGTTCACACTTTCTTTTGATTTTCTTTGTATAAAACCAGAAGAATACAATACTCCCGTAACAACTAATATCATTCCTACAGATTGTGCAGGTGTTATATTGACTCCTTCAATAAAAGAAATAAGCATTGTAACAACAGGCACTAGATTAAAAAATAAAGATGTCCTCGCTGCCCCAATTTGAGCAATTCCATTATTCCACCATAAGTAGCCAAACACACTCATTCCAATTGCCATAAAGAGAATCGCGCACCATGCCAACAAAGGAATTTCTAAAACTGGTACTATACTTTTTTGTGTAGAAGATATGATAATAAAGGCAAGTGTACCAATAGTCATCGTATATGTCGTCGTTTGCATTGGATTACCAGTTTTAATAAACCTTCTGCCTAGCACGCCGTATAACGCCCAGCAGATATTCCCTAATAAAATATAAAAATCCCCTTTTGAAAATGATAAATGTTGTAGTATTGTAAACGAACCCTGTGTAAGTACAAAAACAACGCCAATTAGTGCAAGTAACATTCCAATTGCTTGGCGCTTCACTATTTTCTCTCGTAAAATGACACTTGCTAACAGCGTCGTAACGAGAGGATTTGTCGCCATAATAAGCGCACCATTAATAGCTTCTGTATATTTCATTCCTGAAAAGAAAAAGAAGTTAAAGCCGAATACACCAACAATACCTAGTAAAAGGTAATAGAGCCTATTCTGCATCCATACTTCCAAATCAAAATCTTTTCGTATTTTTAACAAACATAACATCACAAATGCAGCAATCCCAAAACGCCATGCTGCTATATGAATTGCTTCGAAATACTGCACCGCATATTTCGAAGCATTAAATGTCCCACCAGTAAATATCGCAAAACCTAATAACTGCGCATATACTTTATTTTTCATTGCCGGCCTCCAAGTCTTTTTCTTCTAGAAAACCGTAATAAATTTCTAACTTCTCCTCCGTTAGCTGAACAACTTTTTGCAATTGTTCCTGCTGTTCTTTTAATCGCTCCAAGTGAGTTGTTAAAATGGAAATTCTCTTTTTTACTTTCGCTGGTACTTCCTCTTTCTTCTGCCTAATTTCCTCTATAATGCACCCATCACTTGCAAACTCAGCCATCTCTTCTAATGACATCCCAGTTTGTTTTAATGAATATAAAAATTTTAATAGACGTACATCGCCTTCTGTATATTGACGAATACCGCTATTTCGCGTTGGTGGTGGTAATAAACCTAATTTCTCATAGTAGCGCAAAGTGTGAATGCCCATCCCGGTTAACTCTGCTACTTCGCCGATTTTATACATGTTCTCTCCCCCTTGTTTTTACATTTTCATCTTACAACCTAGAGTTAGCTCTAGGTCAATACATAAATAAAGTGAAACTTTAATCAGTGGGGGTCTTACTGCCCGTTAATGCGGGATAAAAGTTGAACACAACAAAAAAAGACGCACAGCCAAGCTATGCGTCTTTTCTATTATTTCTCTGCAACTTGAACTTCTTTTACGTAAGCTGCTTCGAATTTTTGGATGTCGCCTGCGCCCATGAAAATTAGAACGCCGTTTTTATGTTTCTTTAATACATCCGTTGTTGTATCTGTAATTAGTTCTGCACCGTCAATACGCTTTTGCAGATCTTCAATTGTTAATTCACCTTTGTTTTCGCGTGCTGATCCGAAAATATCACATAAGTATACTTGGTCAGCTTTGCTTAAGCTTTCAGCGAACTCATCTAAGAACTTTTCTGTACGTGAGAATGTGTGCGGCTGGAATACAGCGACAACTTCACGCTCTGGATGCTTTTGACGAGCTGCTTCAATCGTTGCATTAATTTCTGTCGGATGGTGTGCGTAGTCATCGATAATAACTTGCTCTCCCATTGGCTTTTCATTAAAGCGACGTTTTACGCCTTCAAAAGTTGTTAGCTGATGCTTAACTGCTTCTACATCAACGTTTTCATAATGACAAAGCGCGATTACTGCTAACGCATTTAATACGCTGTGATTGCCGTATCCTGTAATTTTGAACGTGTCATAGTACGTATTACGAACGAATACATCGAATATCGTGCCATCTGTTCTCTTTTGGATATTACGTGCTTGGAAATCATTATCTTCTCCAAATCCATAGAAAATAACAGGTACTTTCGCTTGAATTTTTTGAAGTTCTTCATCATCTCCACATGCAATAATGCCTTTTTTCACTTGCAATGCCATCTCTTGGAATGCATTGAATACATCATTGATGTCTGTAAAATAATCTGGATGATCAAAATCAATATTCGTCATAATTGCATAGTCTGGATTGTAAGACAAGAAATGACGACGATACTCACAAGCTTCAAATACAAAATACTTACTATTTTCTACCCCATGCCCTGTTCCATCTCCAATAAGGTAAGATGTCGGATGTGCGCCTTGCATTACATGGGCTAACAAACCTGTTGTTGATGTTTTTCCATGTGCACCAGTTACAGCAACACTTGTGTATTGGCTCATCAGGTCACCTAAGAAGTGATGGTAGCGATGTACTGGGATGTTTAATTCTTTTGCTGCTACGATTTCTTCATGCGTATCAGGAAATGCATTTCCTGCAATAATCACTTGTCCTTCTTCTACATTATTCTTATCAAAAGGAAGGATCGAGATACTACGCTTTTCCAACGCTGTTTGTGTAAAGAAACGCTTTTCATAATCAGACCCTTGAACAGTATGCTTCATATCATGAAGAATTTGCGCTAATGAACTCATTCCTGTTCCTTTAATTCCTACAAAATGGTAAACTGTCATCTTAAAGAACCTCCAACATTTCGAACTAATACAACGGCCTATCTATAAGACAGTATATGAATCTTTTCTTATTTTGGTAATCATCATACATTTTTGATGTAGTGAAGTTATTCTTTCCCTTCACTTATCAGGATAAACTCGTACGTACTTCTTTATATGTCCATAACAAGTCCATTATAGCAAAAAAGAAGCCGCTATACTATGATAACAGAAAAACTGATAGGGTCAATCACCTATCAGTTTTTCTCTCTTTTACATATCTTCTCTTTTTTCTAATTGAACACGCTCTAAACGTGGGTTTGGACGATATTTACGACCAGCTTTTGCTTCTGGTTTCCCATTTAACTCTACATTATCACCAGTAAAGCCAATATTCATTTTTAACAAGCTACTTCCTACCCCGTATATGTCAACAGGTACCTTTTGAGCTTCAAATTCACGAATACGCTTTTCATCAAATCCACCAGTTACAACGATGTCTACATGCTGGAATCCTTCTTCATCAAGCGCCTTGCGAAGTGCAAATACAAGCGATGGGTTTACACCACGTGGATCAAATGTTCCAAGTACTTCTGGGTGGCGAATAAAGTATTGATCAATCATTGTGCGAGACGTATCTACACGCACACCTTTTAATGTTGATCCAAATTCACGCGCTACACGAAGTGCATCTGTAATAACATCATTATTGTAATCAATGAGTACAACTAATTCATCTTCTGGGAATTTCTTATGATATGCTTTTGCCGCTTCTACAACATCACCATTAAACATTTGAATTAATGCGTGAGGCATTGTTCCCATACCACTTCTGCCCCACCATTCATTCATCGCATGCGTCGCTTGTGCGCTCATACCTCCGATGTATGCTGCATAACCATCACCAGCTTGTTGTGTATAATGATCGTCACGATCTCCCATGAAAATAACTGGTTTTTCTTTATCTACACTACGTGCAGCTTGGACAACATTATATACGTTTGTTGCAACCGATGTACGACGAGCTAAAATCCCATCAATTACACCTTCTAAAAATCCGAAATTCTCATAAGGACCATGAATTGTTAACACTGTTTCAAATGGACTAATTTTATCGCCATCTTTTAAAGAGTGAATCTCAAGTTCCTCAGGATTTTTAGCGAATGTTTGCAGCAATGCAATCACTTCATCTGTTCCGCAAAGGACTGCATTTTCTTTTTGGAAAAATTGCATCGTTACAACACTTTTCGGGCGAAATTCTTCAATAATTTCTCTAGTTTTTAAAAAGTAAACGGCGGAGAACCAACCTTCCCCAACGCGTTCGTCAAATTTAAATGTTTTATTTGTTAGTCGATTTATTTCACCTTTTAATTTTAATTCAATTTCTTTCATGTCGCTTTACTCCCTACTTTACTATCCAACATTTTCTATTAGTATACAGCAAAACCGTGGACTATACATTCGTTTCCTGCATAGCAGCAAATTCATCCTCAGAAATAAGGACATCTCTCGGCTTAGTTCCTCTCGCTTCAGAAATAATCCCTTGCGATTCCATCTCTTCAATGAGACGTGCTGCGCGATTATAACCAATACGGAATTTTCGCTGTACAGAAGATGTGGACGCTCCCCCTTGTTCTACAACAAATTGACATGCATCAAAGAACAGCTCATCTTCCGACTCAGCCTGTTCTGTTTTCGCTAATAAATCCTCTTGCTTAAATAAGTAATTCGGCTTCATTTGCTTTCTCACATGATCAACTGTTTTTTCAATCTCATCATCCGATACATATACACCTTGTACACGAACTGGCTTAGATGTGCCGTTCCCTAAAAATAACATATCACCACGGCCAAGTAATTTTTCCGCGCCCCCAATATCGATAATCGTACGTGAATCAACTTGAGATGATACAGTAAACGCAATACGCGTTGGAATATTTGATTTAATTAAACCTGTAATAACATCTACAGATGGACGCTGCGTCGCAACTAATAAATGAATGCCACAAGCACGTGCTTTTTGCGCAATACGACAAATCGCTTCCTCAACATCACCCGGTGCTACCATCATTAAATCGGCTAACTCATCAATAACGATAACGATATAAGGTAATGTCTCACCTGGAATATCTCGCTCGCTTACAATTGTATTATAGCGAGTTAAATCACGAGCACCAGCATGAGCAAACAATTCATAACGACGCTCCATTTCATCAACTGCCCACTTTAACGCAGCTGTCGCTGCTTTTACATCCGTAATAACAGGTGCTACAAGATGCGGAACAGAATTGTATGGCGCAAGCTCAACCATCTTCGGATCAATTAACATTAACTTTACTTCATGTGGTTTCGCTTTATATAAAATACTCGTTAAAATCGCGTTAATACACACACTTTTACCTGAACCCGTTGCACCCGCAATAAGTCCGTGCGGCATTTTCCGAATATCCGTTACAATTGGATCACCTGAAATATCAAGTCCAAGCGCAACAGTAAGTGGCGATTCACTCTTTGTGAATACAGGACTTCTTAAAATCTCACGAAGAAATACCGGCTTACTTTCTTTATTTGGAACTTCAATTCCAATCGCACTCTTTCCTGGAATCGGCGCTTCAATACGAATATCTTTCGCAGCTAAACTTAACTTAATATCATCACTTAAATTTGTAATTTTATTTACTTTCACGCCTGGGTCTGGTTGTACTTCAAAACGAGTTACTGCTGGCCCTTGCGATACATTAATAACATGTGCTCCAACATGAAAATTATTAAACGTTGTATCTAATAATTCTTTTTGCTCATCTAACCACTCTGTATTATCTAGTGTTGATTGCTGTGGAATTGACAACAACGCTAATGGCGGAACAGTATATGTCGGTGGTGTGTGCAATACATTTCGCATATCGTTCTCTCTTTGATTGACAACATATGCTTTCTCTTTTGGTTCTGTACTTGAAATTGGCTTTTGTACTTGCTCTACCACTACTTGCTGCATTGGTTGCTCTTCCACTTGTGGTTCTACTACCACTTGCTACATTGGTTGCTCTTCCACTTGTGATTCTACTACCACCTGTTGCATTGGTTGCTCTTCCACTTGTGATTCTACTACCACTTGCTGCATTGGTTGCTCTTCCACTTGTGGTTCTACTACCACTTGCTGCATTGATTGCTCTTCCACTTGTGGTTCTACTATCACTTGCTGCATTGGTTGCTCTTCCACTTGTGATTCTACTACCACCTGTTGCATTGGTTGCTCT
>NZ_JBMDKC010000003.1:0-141973 GCF_057809515.1 Bacillus sp. FG16 | reverse complement strand
AACCCTTTTGAAGGGAATTTCATTTTATTTGTTCTCTTAAGTTGATGGGCATGGGGGGAAACCTGATACAGGAGGAAATCCAGACACAGGAGGGAAACCTGATACAGGAGGGAAACCTGATACAGGAGGAAATCCAGACACAGGAGAAAAACCTGATACAGGAGAGAAGCCAGACACTGGGACAGATAACGGTAGCAATTCAAAAATTATTGAAAGTACAACGAATCAAGTTATACATCAAAAAACAGAAAAAATACCAGATATTACTTCTAGTGTATTAATAAAAGAAGCAGTAGATACAGTCGAAAGTTATCAAGGTTTAATGAGCCTTTACGAAATGTATTATGGGATTGATTTAAGAACGAAAGATGTAGGTCCTAAGTTAGAAGAGGGAAGTTTAGATGCAATTGCGACGGATCAATCTTTGTACTACGTATTAAATAAACAAAGCTTAATTGATTTAATTTCAAATCTTGTTTCATCAAGTATTACTACAGAAATAAAGCAAGATATGTCAGGTTTAAAACAAAAAATAAACTCTTATCAACAATCTATTACTAGTGCGGATCAAAATTCTATGCTACTAGCGGAGAAATTAAATGGAACGACGCAACAAGCGACTAGTATGAATGAAAATTTAGGAGAGTATGTAAAAGGTTTAGCGAAATGGCGTGAGAATAGCTTAAAGCTAGTTGAAGAGCAGCAAGTAGTAACAACAAATCATGCTGGTGAGCAAACGGCTGTTTTATCGTTAGATTCTGGTATTAAATCATTAATGATGCAAAGTCAGTCATTGGTCGAAAGTTCGAAGCATAGTTTAGCAACTTCAGACGATGTATATAAAACATTTGATCAAATTAATGGACAAGCAAAAGAAATTCAAGACAGCGGAACGACAATTGTTTCAAAAGCTGATTTATTATTAAATGACTTTACAAAGAAAATGGAAGATGATAAATCATTCTCCAAAAACTTTACGAAAATTTTAGCGAATAGTCGTATTGGAGATCGTCAAAATGAAATGCTATATGACTTTTTAGCTAGTCCAGTTCAAAAGCAAAATGATGGAGTAATTGTAGCAGGTAATGCTTTTACACCGTACTTAATTGTATTAACTTGTTTCATTGTTGCATTATTTACAGCATACGCAATTGCGAATCAAGAAAAGAAACGAATGCAATCGGATCATTTTGAAGAGAAATTCTCATTAATTGATATGAATGTACCAACTACAGTAGTAGCTTTCGGTATATCAATTGTGGAAGGAATTAGTATAGGTATCATTTCTGGGCGTCTTTTAAAGTTCGGTCAGGATCAAAGTTTGCTATGGATTGCGTTCATCACATTTATTATGATGGCGTTTGTATTGGTCTCAACCTACTTATTACGACAAATAAAAATGGTAGGAATGTTTATACTATTAGTATTTTTAAGCATGTACCTATTTTTAACTGAGGCAGTTGGAAGTAAAGTAGATCAAATGTCTTCTGTCGGAAAGATACGTCAATTCTCACCGCTTCAGTATATAGAAAGTTTTCTAAATGATTTTATTAGTGGGAAAGATACTGGGAAAGTTATTTTTGTCGTATTGTTTGTAATTGCCATTATTGGATTGGTTAGTAATCTATTTGTATGGCATAAGAAATGGGAGGAAAAAGAAGTAAATGATCAAACAATGGAGCATAGTGGCTAAGTTATCATTTCTCTCTATCCTTTTACTGTTTGTCGCGCTACCGATAAGGAGCGCGGCTGACAGTTATCTTGGTGATGATGGGAAGATTAAGTTTAAAGTGGATCGACTTGAAGAAAGCGACCAAGAAAAAAATAAAAAGGAACATAAGGAAACAGAATTAGATAAAGCATCAATTGAGTTATTTAACCAAGATATAGAAGAAGAAATTGAGAAAAAGAAAAAGAAAGAACAAAAAGATATGGAAGCTCTGCGAGATTCTCTTTTTATAAAACAAAAAGAGAATAATAGTGTTAAAGATACGAAAAATAGTTTGTTTAGCAGTGAATACATTGTCAGAAAAAGTGCAGATGAAGTAGCGAGTAATGAAACAATGAATGAAGAACCAATTAGTATAACAATAATATTATTATTTGGCGGCGGCATTCTACTTATTTGCATCGGTATTTATACGGTTCTTCGTAAAAGTTGGAGGTAAAGCGATGGCAATACAAACACATATCAATGTGACAGTAGATTTTAGTAAATGGAATGGAAATACATATGATTTGCGTATTCCGAATCATCAATCTATTAAATATTTATTAAAAAACTTATTAGATACGCTAAAGATTGATAATCATGAAGGTTCACATTTTGTAATTAAAGTGAAAAATAAGTCAATTGTTTTAACAGATAATGATTGTTTAATTGATCACCAAATAACAGATGGAGATATTTTGCAAGTTTTATAAAGAATATTTTTTACTTTTAGTTATTTGAAAATAAGTTATTACGGGTTATAAAGAAAAGGAGAAGAGGATAAACATGACGGAAAAAATAATTCAAATTGATGCAATGAACTATCAATTTCAAATAGAAAAAGAAAATTGGAAATTGGAGATGACCAAATCTCAAACACGTATAAAAGACTTCCGTCAATTCGATATAATTACGGACGAATCATCTGAATTTGTACCATTAAAAATAGAAGAAACGGATGATATGTTTACGTTTCTATATCAAGTAGATAAAAAATTATATAAGTGGGACGATCTTAGCCGTTTTGGAAGAAATGAGAAATTAAGACTACTTCGGAATGTTGCGCAGTTTCGTAAATATTTAAATAAACGAATCACGTTCTTTTTACATCCAGACAATATAGTTTTTAATGCTAATTTAATACCAAGTATTATACATAGAGGAATTCGAGATATTGTTCCGCCAACCCCGTTATTAGAAGAGCAATTTTTAACACAATATAAATGTCTAATTATTGCTTTATTCTCCCAAAAACATAACTTTGATGATTTGTATGCTGGGTTACTAAAAGATGCAAAAGAAACAACATTTGAACAGACCGTTGCTCAAATGGAAAGCTTAGATGCATTACTGCAGTTTCTTAATGACAGCTTTGAGAAGGAACAAACAAAAACAGAAAAAAATATGCAGTTAGTACCTAAAAAAAGCTATAAATCATTTAAATACTTAGCTTTTTCCTTCATAGCGGCGACAGTTATTTTAGCTGCTCCTTTAATATATTTCACTTTTATAAAATTTCCTTATCAAAATAAATTGTTAGAAGCAAATGCAAGTTTCATAGCAACTGATTATGACAAAGTCATTACGCAATTGAATGAGGAGGAGTTTGAATCATTACCGATTGCATCTAAATATGAGTTAGCATTTGCATACATTACAGCTGAAAAACTAGGTGAAGCTCAAAAGAAATCGATTATGAAAAACATTAGTTTGAAAAGTGATGAAAAGTATTTGCTGTATTGGATGTATAACGGAAAAGGTAATTTTGATAAATCATTAGATTTAGCTAAGACACTTGATGATCCTCAGCTTATTATGTACGGCCTTGTTAAACAAATTGAATCACTGAAAAATAATCCGGATTTATCAGGGGAAGAACGTGATCAAAAGTTAAAAACATATGAGCAACAATTAGATGAATATAAAAAGAAATATGGCAATTCATCAAGCGATAAAAATTTGTCGGACACGGAGAAAAAAGAGTAAGCACTTGATGAGACAGTTGAAAAGGAGCAGTGAACACGGATGGAGCAACTATTAGTATTGACTTATGGAGACAAAATATATAAGTGCACATTACATCCAAATGAGCAATCAATAGTGTCGATTGGAAAAGAGTGGACAAATGATATTACGAATCCAAGTTTAGAACAAGAAGTAGAGTTAAAGTGGAATAATGAAGTAAATGCTTGGATGGTACAGGATCAGTTAATAGAATTTAATAAGGAAATTGAGATTGGGAAAACAAGAGATGTGAGCTTGAAAATCTTTATATCTATTGTTGGTACAACTAAAGTGTTTGATATCGGAATGAAACATTCTCTTACAGTGAGTCAAAACGATTACGATGATATTTCTATTACTGGGACTAGTGTAGATTTAATGCTATCTCGCGAAACGTTGTACGATTCTTTTAAAGTGAACGTGTATGGCGGGGATGTATTTCATAATTATACGAAGTTAAAAGATAGCGTTATGTTGGAATCAGGAGACGTATTATATTTTGATGGTATTTTATTGGAGATTGGTAGTGAAGACATTCAAGTACTTTCTTCAGAAGATAAAGTGAAATCTGAGTTACCTATTTTAGTAGAATCAGAAACAAATTATCAAAGTGGTTATCCAGACTATCATCGTTCACCACGTATTATTTACCGTGAACCAGAAGAGAAAATGACAATTGCAAAGCCTTCAAGTATGCCATCAAAACCAACGGAGCATTTAGCAAGAATCATTGCACCTTCACTTGTCATGATTGTCGTAACCGTATTACTTGCTATTTTCATGAAATATGGAATGTTTATTATCGCATCGATTGCGATGACATTAGTAACAATCATTGTTTCTGTCACATCGTATATTAAAAATTTGAAGCAATATAAAGTCGACATTGTTGAACGAGATAAAAGCTATAGAGAGTATATAAAACAAAAAACGAAAGATTTACATGCAGAAAGTGAAAAACAGCGTCACGCATTACATTATCACAATCCAAATGTAGAAGTAATACGTAATATGGCAGTTCAAGTAAATCCTCGAATTTATGAAAAAACAATGTTACATCATGATTTCTTAACATTTAGCGTTGGAACAGGACAAGCTAATACGAGTTTTGAAATTCAATTTAATGAAGAAGAATTTAGTCAAACGAAAGATGAATTAATTGATATAGCACGTGAACTAAGACAGCGTTATCTATCATTGGAAGATGTACCAGTTGTAACAGATTTAATGAATGGACCAGTCGGTTATATTGGTCAACGCTCTTTAGTGTTAGAGCAATTACAATTATTAGTTGCACAAACGGCTTTATTCCATAGTTATTATGACTTGCAGTTTATTACTATTTTTCCGGAAGAGGAAAAAGAAAAATGGGATTGGATGCGCTGGTTACCTCATGGAAGTGTTCGCGATATAAATGTACGTGGATTTGTATACCATGATCGTAGCCGTGATCAAGTGTTAAATAGTTTGTATCAAATATTGAAAGAACGAAAATTAAAACTAGATGAAAAAAGTTCTACTAATGAAAAAATGTACTTTGCACCGCACTATGTCGTTCTCATTACAGATGAAAAACTAATATTAGACCATGTTGTTATGGAGTTCTTTAATGATGATCCGAGTCAATTAGGTGTATCGCTTGTATTTGTACAAGATGTTATGCAAAGTTTACCGGAGCATGTGAAAACGGTAATAGATATAAGAGATGCAAAACAAGGGAACATCATCTTAGAGCAAGGAGAACTTGTTAACCGTCAATTTAAGCTAAACCATGTGCCAAAAGGATTCAATTTAGAAGATATTTCACGGGCATTAGCACCATTAAATCATTTGCAAAACTTAAAAAATAGTATTCCAGAAAGCGTAACATTTTTAGAAATGTACGGCGTTGAAAAAATAAAAGAACTGAATATCACAAGTCGTTGGGAGAAAAATGCAGCGCATAAATCTTTAGCTGTACCACTTGGATTACGTGGGAAAGAAGATATCGTAAACTTAAACTTACACGAAAAAGCACACGGACCACACGGATTAATAGCAGGTACAACAGGTTCAGGTAAATCGGAAATTATACAATCGTATATTTTATCTCTAGCAGTCAATTTCCACCCGTACGAAGTAGCCTTTTTACTAATTGACTATAAAGGCGGCGGAATGGCGAATTTATTCAAAAACTTACCGCATTTATTAGGAACAATTACGAACTTAGATGGAGCACAAAGTATGAGAGCGCTCGCATCAATTAAAGCTGAATTACAGAAAAGACAACGATTATTTGGTGAAAATGATGTAAACCATATTAATCAGTATCAAAAACTGTATAAAGAAGGCTTAGTAAGTGAGCCGATGCCGCATCTATTTTTAATTAGTGATGAATTCGCGGAACTGAAGTCAGAACAACCAGAGTTTATGAAAGAGTTAGTTTCAACAGCGCGTATCGGTCGTTCGCTCGGAATCCATTTAATATTAGCTACGCAAAAACCGAGTGGTGTTGTAGATGATCAAATTTGGAGTAACTCGAAATTCAAACTAGCATTAAAAGTTCAAAATACGTCAGATAGTAATGAAATTTTAAAAACACCAGATGCTGCTGAAATTACATTGCCAGGACGTGCTTACTTACAAGTTGGGAATAATGAAATTTATGAACTATTCCAATCAGCTTGGAGCGGAGCAGACTATGTAGAAAACAAAGAGGATAAAGAACATTTAGACGCAACAATATATGCAATAAATGATCTAGGACAATATGAAATATTAAGTGAAGACTTAAGTGGACTTGGTAGCAGTAAAGAAGTAATAAGCGTACCATCTGAACTGGATGCTGTTATTGACTACATTCACGATTACGCAGAAATAAATGAAATTGAAGCCTTAGCAAGACCGTGGTTACCACCACTTCCAGAAAGCGTATATTTACAAGACTTACATGCTATTCAGTTCAAAGAAGCATGGACGAAAGAAAAGAAACCATTACAAGCAACAATTGGTCTACTAGATCAGCCTGAATTACAATCACAAACACCATTAACTTTAGATATTAGTAAAGACGGACACGTAGCGGTCTTCTCAAGTCCAGGCTACGGAAAATCAACATTCTTACAATCAGTCATTATGGATGTAGCTCGTCAGCATAGTCCGGAGCATTTGCATGTGTATTTAGTGGACCTTGGAACAAATGGTCTTCTACCTTTAAAAGGATTATCTCATGTAGCGGATACGATTACGATTGACGAATCTGAAAAATGTTTAAAGTTTGTTGAAAGATTAACTCAAGAAATGAAAAATCGTAAACGATTATTAAGTGAATATGACGTTGCAAATATTGAAATGTATGAAAAGGCAAGTGGGAAAGAAATACCACATATTATTATTGCAATCGACAATTATGATGCAGTAAAAGAAGCAAAGTTCTATGAAAGCTTTGAAATGCTAATTATGCAAATTGTCCGAGATGGTGCAAGTTTAGGAATTCATACCTTAATTAGTGCAGGGCGACAAAATGCACTTAGAATTCAATTGTACAATAATATTAAAATCCAAACTTGCCTATATATGATTGATCAAAGTGAAGTAGCTAGTATTGTAGGGAGATCTGATATAAAAGTGGAAGAAACAGCAGGAAGAGCGTTAATAAAACTAGAATCTCCTACATTATTCCAGGCTGCATTGCCTACGAAAGCAGAAGATGAACTACAACAAATTCAATTATTACAACAAGAAGCAAATGATATGGATCGAGAATGGGATGGAGAACGTCCGAAGGCAATTCCAATGATGCCAGAAGTGATTGATATTGCTACTTATCGTAAAAATAAAGACGTTACAAAAGCTCTACAAGCAGCAAGAATTC
This sequence comes from Bacillus sp. FG16, assembly GCF_057809515.1. NCBI lineage: Bacteria > Bacillati > Bacillota > Bacilli > Caryophanales > Bacillaceae > Bacillus > Bacillus sp. FG16. The sequence continues at coordinate 134,405 of NZ_JBMDKC010000003.1, read as the reverse complement.
CAATGGGGCTTGATTTTGCAAACGTAGAAGTTGTAGCTCATGATATTGCAGTGAATGATCATTTAATGATTTATAGTGTAGATGATAGTATGAGAAAACAAATTGTATCTAGCATCCTATCTCAATTGAATAAAGATTATTTTGAAAGTGTGACGTTGGTGGATACAGCAGAGTATAGTTTCGTTCAATATAAAGATAATGTGACGCATTATATTGTAGACGAAAATGAAATCAATATGCATGCGAAGTATTGGATGGAAGTAATTCGCGAACGAGCTTTTGAATTAGCACAAGCAAGACAAGAAGGTAGAGAAATTCCTACATTCACAAAACAACTCATTATCATGACAAATGTTGAAGAGTTTAGTAAATTTGTTTATTTAGAAATGGAGGATGCAGCGACTTTAATTGATCTATCTCGTACAGTAGGTATTTACTTTGTATTAGCAGGTCACCATGACTACATGGACCGAAATCGTGAAGCTGTACCTATGAAAATGAGAAGTAAACTAACAGCAGCAATTATCGCAATGCCATTAAATGATCAAAGTATCTTCAACATAAAATATATAAGCAACGAAGCACCATTAGGTAAAGATGAAGTGTACTACTACCAAAAAGGGAACATAATGAAACTAAAAATGCCTAGAGTAACTAACGAGGTGACAGTATGAAATTAAAGAAGAAAGCTAAGGTGATGATAGTCGTGTCAATAGTTGCAAGTTTATTAAGTGGGTGTGGTTTTGGGGAGACGAAGATAGAGTATGAGAGATTTGTTAAGGCATTAGAAGAAGAGGATATGAGTACGGTAATGTCTGCGAGTGATGATGGGTATGCTTATGTGGCCCAACGAGGTATATATAGTACATTTGAACAAAAGGAAGATGGAGAGCATAGTAAAACAATTCGTCAAACTACTGAAGGTGTATATAATACAAAAGATAAAATTTTTTATGGTGACACGATACAAACAATTGCTACGGATATAGAAGATAATAAGCAAAAAAGGACAAATGAAAATTATAAAAAGGAAACTATTTATAGTACTAATGTTAAGTATGAAAATGGGCAGGTGAAAAGTCCAAATTCAAACCTGGATGTTTCATATGTGAACGTAATTGTAGATCGTTTAAAAGGGATAGGGAAACTAAATATGAAACCAGGTGATAATATAAAGAAATTTGATCAGCCTAATACTGTTGGGTATAAACTAACTGAATCAGAATTTCAAAGTATTTTAAATGACAAACTAAAAATACAATATGATGAATATGAGGGAGCAACAATTGTAATTCATCTTGATTCTGCAAAAAAACCCAAACAAATATTACAAATAAGTATTGATATAGATTATAAGAAAAAGAGTGATGAGGGGAATTTATTAGAAAATATGGTTCAAATAAAAACGTATTTTAATAAAAAAGGAGATAATGAACAAGATGCAAAAAATGAATACTCAGACTATAAAGTAAGTTACGGAAATATAAAGTGATTAAGAAACGGGAGGAACTGGAATGAAAAACAATGAGGAGCAAGATAAGGATTTAAAGATAGCTTCTGATTGGGGTAAATTAGAACTGTCTGGAACTGATATTTATTCTTTTAGGGAAGGAAGATATCCTTATGATAAATCAGACGAAAAAAATATAAAGAGATTACAAGAAAACTTTAACGCAAAGTATTTAGATCATAAAGTAGATGAAAATACTGGATTTGCAGCGTATGCTTTTGAAGATAAAACAACAGGGGAAATTATAATAACGTACGTAGGAACAGAAGATGTAACGGATGCAATAACAGATGGTGAAATTGGAGGACATAATATAACAGGTGCAAATAAAATAGTGTTAGGTGATTTGGAACACGATTTTACAGTTAGACAGTATGATCAAGGAGAAGAATTTTATTTGAAGGTTAAACATGATAACCCTTCTGCCAAAATTAGTGTAACAGGGCATTCATTAGGTGGTGGTATAGCTAATACCGTATCGCTAAGACACCAAGAAGATAATATTGAATCATTAACATTAAATCCAGCACCTGTATTAAACCGAGATGTTGATAAATTTGGTAATGGATTTGATATGAATAATATTAGGAATGTTATTAACGAAAAGGATCCATTACATCTCGGAATAAAATTGGCGGACTTTACAATACCTGGGAGAATGTATATAATTCCAAACCAAGCATGGCATTCTTATGTTTTTTCTAAGAAAGATTATGATAATCATGGCAAGTTAATATGGTTTGATAAATTAACCAGTACTAATGATACTGGAGGGGATATAATTCCAGGTTTTGTAGAGTTTACCCAATCGGCAGGTGCTTTTTATACAGGACTTATAAATAAAAAGTTTGGAAGGCAAGTTTCTTTAGCGGAAGAACAAGTCGCAGGTATAGGAATAAACTTTATTCTAAAAGGAACACCGCTTTCACCGATTTTATGGGGGGTACTTACCTATTCAGATGCTGTACAAGCTGGGAGAGAATATAGAAAAATAAAGGGTCAAGTGGCAGAAAGTATTTATAACCTCCATAAAAAGTATGAAGGGCTAAAATCTCAAATTACAGCAGAAGCAATTCAATTTAGCATAATGGCTACAATCGAAATTAAAGGCGCAGTAGATACAGCTGTAGAGTGGATTGAAACAACTTTAGCGAAATGTAAGGAAAAAGTTTTAGAAGTATTAGAGTCTGTATTTAATACTGCTATAAACTTTTTAGCTGGAAGTGTTGCAGTATATTTAGCTACAAGTGAAATTTTAGAAATTGCGAAAGAAGTAGCAGCTTCTTACGTCCAAGATTTATTAGATTTGTTTAAAGGAGATTTTGTGGTTGACACAAATGTAGCTGCAATTGTATCTGAACATATATTAAGTCATCGTCACTCATTATTAAATCTCTTTATGAATGATAACAGCAGGGGGTTAAACCGTTCTTTATTAGGTGAAATTGCTAAAGATGTGAAGGAGTTATCGAAAGATTTAAAGCAATTAAATGACGATGTTTCAGAAGCGGTATTTTCTATGTTTGCAAAAGACGAAGAATTAGGAGCAGTTTCATATTATTAAAACTCCAAGTTTATAAATTTAAAAGAGAGGGGTATGAAGGTGGATTTACATACGATAATGTCAAGAGTTCATAGCACATTTCCGGCTAGTGGTGGACGAGAACAAATTATAAACGTTGTAGTGCAATTGGAAAAAGCAGCTGCATCTTTAACAGGGGATATTAGAAGGTTAGAGAGTAGTATTGATAGCACATTACAAGGAAAAACACGTGAGGCATTTATTGATCGTATCCGTCAATTAGAGAAAAAAAGACAAAAAATAGAAGAGAAAATTAGCGTACTAAAAGGGACAGTGAATTAATATGAAAGACTATATGGATAAAGTATTACCTTTAGGAAGTGTTGTGAGATTGGGTCTTAAAGAAGAGGAAGATGTGGAGTATGTAATCACTACGAGAGGTTTATTACTTGATGAAAACACATTCTATGATTATGGCGGAGTGTTGCATCCAGTGGGTTTAACCGAAGAAACGTATAAATTATTTAACCACGCGGATATTGCAGAGGTTAAATTTGAAGGGTATCGAAATAAAATTGAAGGTCAATTCGCAGCTAAGTTTAAAATGTGGCGGAATGAGTTTGTTGAAAAAGTAATTGAAAAAAATAAAAAGAAACAACAAGAACAAGAGATAGAAATAAAGGGAAAAAAATAAATTAAAAAGGAAATAAGCTTTCCTCTTCCAAAATGGAAAGAGAAAAGCTTATTTTGATTGAATAAGGGTGTAAGTATGAAGTTAAAGAAGAAAGCTAAGATGATGATGGTTCTGTCAATAGTATCAAGTTTATTAAGTGGATGTGGTTTTGGGGAAACAAAAATAGAGTATGAGAGATTAGTAAAGGCATTGGATGAAGGGGATATGAAGACAGTTATGTCTGCTAGTGATGATGGGTATGCGTATGTGAAAGAAGAGGTTAGCGATAGTACTTATGAAGAAAAAGAAGACGGTGAACATAGTAGGATAATATATCAAACAACTCATGGAGTATATAATGTGAAAGATAACGAGTTATTAAGCAGTATGTTTTTAATATTCGCTGCTCAAATTAAATAACATTATTATTTGCAAAAATCGAATCCATTAAAATAAAAAACAAATTTTAAATAACTGTAATAACCTCTTAGCATATTGTTGATGGGAGGTTATCACCTTTCTGAAGATAAAATTAAAGCTATATTATCTCGATACAATTGTGATGACAGTAACGTTTTTACTAAGTGAGTGCAGTTTCGGGGGAAACAAAAATAGAGTATGAGGAATATGCTTAAGTGAAAGAGAGAAGAATATTTAGAGCTTTTGAGGAGAAAGAAGGCTATTTGAACTATCAAAAGCATTCTGATTATGTACGGTAATTAATGTAGTGAGGATATACATAAAAGATTATCTAAATTTAGTTACACAAAGATGAATGTACTTAAAAAATTAGGAATGTAATGGGAATTTAGTGAATGAAAATTATTTAAACTGTATAGAAGGTGAAAAACTGAATGTGGAATATAAGAGAAGAAGATATGGGTCTTTTTGAAATTGAAAATAGAAATCGATTAAGTCCGGATTATATAAGAATTTTTTATGGGGGAGTTTTTGCATATACTTCTATACCAATGCTCATCATGTTTTTAGGTGTTTTGCTGAACGGTGATAAGATTTCTTTAACACCTTTTGAAACATTTTTGGTACGATCTGAGGTAAAGTTATACATTTTGGAGTTGATTCTTTTAATAATTTTCATGTCTTCAAAGGTTGCTTTTAAATTACAGAAACTCCAAGCCATCGTGACTTTATTTTATTCTTTTCAATTAGCAACATTACCATTTATTGTTATGATGGTTGAAGGAATGTTTGATTTTCCAAGTAATAATAAAACGTTAGTTTATATTGGTTTAATAATGTTAGGGGCGCTTTGTACTCACATTGTAACTACAATTGATGTTTTTAAAAAGGCAAAACATGGAGGATATAAATCGGAAGGACCAGCCGTCTCATTTTTTACTAACGCAAAATTATATTTATCGATTGGAATGACAATTGGTGTAATGGTTCTACTTATATTAATTTTTTTAAATCTTAATTATACATTTAGCCAAATGGCAATTTATGTTGTACAAACAATAATATTATATACATTTGCTGTAGTATCAGCAGAATTCGTCCTATTAGTGTATTGTCGCTTTAAATTTCCATCATTTAATATTACGTGGGAACAACATGAAAAGGAACGCCACGAATTTATAGGAAATAGAAAAAGAATAAGAGAGAAAGAACAAAAGCGAAACAAAAACTGAAATGAAAGTTATAAATGATACTCGTAAACTTACATTGAAGATAGAATGAATACATTATTCATAAATTAACTAGTAAAGGGAGGAATGTAATATCTTGAATAAAGATTCTAAAGCTGTAAAAAAAGAAAAAGGTTTATTTGAAAGTGTAATAGCACCTATTATTGTGGGGATTATGTTTATCTTTTTACTTCTATATAAAGTAGCAGAGTTTCTGGGGAAGTGGCTCATTATTTTGTCAATACCGAGCTATATTGTTACTATGTTTATTTTTTTATACCAGAAAGAATATGGAGGTGTATTGGTTTGTGGAATAGGCTTAATACTAATGCTATCGCTGTATTTTGTGTTTGTTAAAAAAAGTAAAAAAGGCTAGTTTAATATGAAATACTAAAAACATTTATTTACTCTCAGTTTGTCTACAAAAATAGAGTTATTACATGATTTTAGAAAAGATGGTGTAATTATATGTGGAATATAAAAGAAGAAGATTTAAATGAATTTAAACGTACTTGCAAGAATCGCTTAAGTCCCGATTGGGCGACAGGATTTATGTTTGGAACGATGTTTTTTATTTCTTTAATAATGTTTTTTCTTATTGGAGGGTTAATAAGGTTTGGTTGGAGTTATTACCCGACTCTCTTTGATAAAATAATTGTTAGCCTTGAGTTGGTGCTTTATAGTCTTCAAGTAATTTTTTTAATTATTTATTTGTTTCCTAAGATGCCATTTAAATTTCAGAAACTACAAACACTCGTGGTACTATTATATGCGTTTCAGCTAGGCACTATAACATTTACAATGTTGATAATTCCAGGAGCGTCAAATTATTCAATTGATCAAGTTACATTAATGTATGTCGGGTTATTATTTTTAGGTGCAGTCATTTTACATATTTTAGCGACTATTGATACTTTTAGACAGGCAAGTAAAGGGGCATTTAATACGGGAGAAGAGTCCTCTTCATTTTTTAGTAAAACAAAGAGGACTGCAATTAAGTGTGCTCTAATTTATGTGTTAACTCTTCTCATTTTAATTTATGTGCATAATGATTATACACAAAATATTTTAGGATTGTATGCGGGAGGAACTCTAATCATGTACGCGGTAGCCATAGGTGCAGCAGAGTTCCAATTATTAGCCTATTGTAGATTTAAATTTCCATCATTTTATATTTCGTGGGAGGAACATGAAAGAGAGCGTCAGAAAAGACTAAAGCTTTATGAAGAGCAGGAAAAAAAGCAAGCCAAAGAAATAAAATAAGTTTTGGTTTCTGAAAATTCGAACAGGATATATAAACAATTAAGGATTGTATAAAAATCGATGCTATTAAAAATTAAAGTATCTTCAACATAATCTGTATGAGTTAATAAATACCGGTAAGTAAAGGTGAACTATATTACTATCAAAATGGGAATGTAATGAACCTAAAAATGCCTAGAGAAATCAACGGGGTGTCAGTATGAAGTTAAAGAAGAAAGCTAGGATGATGATAGTTCTGTTAATAGTATCAAGTTTATTAAGTGGATGTGGTTTTGGGGAGACGAAGATAGAATATGAGCCATTTGTCAAAGCTTTGGATGAAGGTGACATGAAAAAGGTAATGTCTGCGAGTGATGATGGATATGCGTATGTGGAACAAAGAGGCATATATAGTACATATGAACAAAAAGAAGATGGAGAACATAGAAATACAATCTATCAAACTTCGGAAGGGATATATAATACGAAAGATAAAAGTTTATATGGAAATACAACACAAGAGGTTACTTCAGCAGTAGACAGCAAAGATAATAAAGAAGAAGTTGTTTATCGTACCAATATTATGTATAAAAATGGACAGGTACAAAGTCCGGAATCGAATCTGGATGTTTCATATGTGAACTTAATTGTAGATCGTTTAAAAGGGATAGGGAAACTAAAGATGAAGCCCGGGGATGATATAAAAAAGTTTGATCAGCCTAGTACTGTTGGATACAAACTAACTGAATTAGAGTTTCAGAGTATCATTAATGATAAGTTGAAAATACAATATGATGAATATGATGGTGGATCAATCGCATTGCATATTGATTCTAAAAATGGTTCAAAGCAGATATTGGAAGTAAGTATTGTAATAAATTATAAGAAAAGAAATGATGAAGGCAAGTTAGTAAAATACATATCACAAATACATACATCTTTTGATAGTCACCAAGGTAATAACCAAGATGCGAAACAGGAATATATTGATTTTAAAGCAAAGTATAATGAGACGCAGTAATATTTAGAAGGGCATTTGTACGGAAAGATAATAGCGACATAAGTGTGATAAATGTTTCATAAATATTTCTATTTGTAGTGGAAAGAAATTGAGTATAAATATGTAGCCCCAGTTGCTGGAGTAGATGCAACTGGGGCGTTTATCTGTCTAAATTTAGCTTGAATACATGACATGTTTTAGTTAGGGGCACGGCTTTACAAGTAGTTTCTCCATCTTCATAATAACGGTGTGAGTTATTTTGTAATTTGCTTGTATTACTAAGTTACGACTATTTCCTCTTATAGAGTTACTTCTTATTATCGATACATCGTCCACATCCCAATGTCTTTAAATCCTAGTCGTTTATAAATTCGTCCAGCAGCTGGATTATTATAAAACAAACAAAGCGTTCGGCCTTCATTCGTAAAGTCTTGAATCATTTTTTGTAATATGAGTGAAGCGTAGCCATTTCCACGATAATTCGGGTGTGTACATACACCAACTACCATAGCGGATAATGAATTTTCAGCGGAAGTAGAGGCGGATGCGATGATTGCACCGTCTTTTTCAATATAGTATGTGCGTCCTGTATTCGTTTCGATAGCCTGCCTTAATATTTTCTCTGATTCATTAGTAGTCGGAAATTCAGCAATGTCACTTCGTAATTTCATAATTCGTTCTATATCATCGAGTGAGGCAAGTTTAATTGTTTCATGAATTGGTGTGCTAGGTAAGTTGTTGTCATTTAGACATTCACAAAAATACATTTCATTTTTGACGCCTAATTGTAGACTTGGAGCAGTTTCAAACTTTTCTACAATAGTTGACTTACCAGAGAGTTTAAGCGGCTTATATGCGGAAAGAAGTGCCTCATAATCAGTGGTAACAAATTCTTCTTTACTATAGGGTATAAATGCCTCATGAAAGCGGAGCAAAATTGATTTTAATGTTCCATTCTCTTTAAATACTCCCCATAATTCTTGAAAATCTGTGTCATAACCGAAAGCTTCAATGTCTCCAATAATAAACAAGTTAAGGGCTGCTTCTTCTTTTAGGTAAGCGAATACTTGTTCATGATCTTTCTTTGTTAATTTTCGCATCATAACGAATCGACCTCTTTTTTTATTTTTCTAAATATTACAACTTGATTTTTTTGAAATCAATATAAAATTTTATGTTTAGTTCACAAACTTTCGGAAAAACTAGGAAAGATATGACAAAGGAGGTTATGAACGGTGGATCATCCAATTCAAGGGTTAATGAAAGCGGCAATGGAAAATTTAAAAGAAATGGTTGATGTAAATACGATTGTTGGAGAGCCTGTTCAAACGGCTGACGGTGGTGTGGTGTTAACGGTTTCTAAAGTGGCGTTCGGTTTTGGAGCAGGAGGTTCTGATTTCCAAACGAATGATGGACAAAGAGCGAACGGTAACCCTGCATTTGGTGGCGGTAGCGCGGGTGGTGTTTCGATTACACCAGTAGCATTTCTTGTGGTGAATAAAGATGGAGTAAATATTCTTCATCTACAAAATGCGACACATTTAGCAGAAAAAATGATTGAATTAGCTCCACAAACAATTGATAAAATTCAATCGATGTTCCAAAAAGAAGAAAAGAAAGAGGGAAATCATCACCCTCAAAACCCAGATGATATCCTTTAAAAACGCCTGCTTATGAGCAGGCGTTTTTTCTTGTAATCACTATGTAATAAAACACATGAAATTGTAAATAGTTTTTGAAGTTTTTTCTATGTTTCTAAAATTTTTCATGTTAAAATATGCTATAGAATTGAAACATATAAAACGAAGGTGGCTAGGTGCTTTGTCTGGAGGATCTGACCAAGTAAAGAATATGATATATATTAATGGTAATCGTCGAGGTCATTGTTTTATTACATCAGGAATTACGTTTAAAGAGTTTGCGAGTAACATCCCTTCACCGCTTCATCAAGTGTTGCTTTTGAAGCATAACTTTGAATGGACGGATTTTCATTATCATACTTTATTTGAATATGTTGAGGAAGAAAATATACATAAGTTAATTCAAGCAGAGATTGATGAATTTGATGAATTTTGTTGGGTAGATTTTGATGATGCAAGTGATTTAGATGAATTAGAGCCGAAGGAAATTGCAGAATTATTATATTTGGCTCACAAAAAAGAACCACTTGCAAGAACATTCTTTCCGTTATTGAAAAATAGATTTGTTTATTTTTCACATGATGACGGCTGGTACAACAAAGTGTATTATCGCAGAATTGCTGACTTTGTAGGAATGTTAAGTAAAGTCATTCCGTATAAACTCGGTGCTTTCGGTAAGAAACGTTTTTCTTTCTTCCAAAAATCAAAAATTTTCCCAGCAATTTCAAAAGAATTGATCATGGGACTTATTCCACTAATGGAAGATGGTCTTTACATTGATCTAGCAGGAAAAATTGAGTCAAGAAGAGGTCTTGAAATTCCGGTATATGTAGTTGGTTCGTATGAAAGTACGGATGAGGTGCTAGATAATATCGATGAATTGAAAGAGGAAGCAACAGAAACAGGTTGGCTCATTTTTGATAAGAAAGAACAAGAGTGGCAATGGGTTGTTGACTAAGAAAACTTGGCGCATGAAGTCAAGTTTTCTTGTCATTTGAAAGGAGTACAAATGAAGAAATATTATACAATTGTGGGTATTATAAGTATTATTCTCGTGGCAATATTACTTATAACTTGTCCGAAAGAATCAGATTTTAAAGTGTATGTACAGGATAAGTATGCGTTGAATTGTAATGAGAGTAGTTTTGAATGCACGCAAAATGTAGATGGTAAAAAAGAAAAACTACAATTTGAAAGTACAGATGCACGAAATGGTGTATTCTTTATGACTGTAAAGCAAACATTTAAAACAGAAGCTGGTGTTTCAAAAGAATATAGCGGAGTAGGAATGTTTGGTACATTTCTTTTTGTTTCAGAGAAGACTTTCTAGTAATAGAAGGTCTTTTTTTTATGCTTATGTTCATATAGATGAAGTAAGACAAGCATAGGAGGGGTATTGATGAAGAACACATGTATTGTTTGTGGCGGTGAGGAGTTTTTTTCCTCAACGTTATATGCACGTACGAAACAAGATTGGGCATATGCACCAAACATGTATCGATTTGAAAAAGTATTTATTGAGCATCGAGATGAAGAAAATTATCCAGTGTTTCAAGAAATTACAGCGAAACATTGTTGTGGATGCGGTCATATTATGTTGTATCATGAATGAACACACCAAGTATGACTTGGTGTGTTTTTTTAAAACGCTGACAAAGCAAGCGGATAAAGTAAAGTAAATAAAACAGAAAAACTACCAAAACCAATGGCTGTATATCCAAGTGTTCTTGCTCCGAAATTGACAGCTAATAGGCCAACTAAAATTGCTAGGGAGCCGAGCGTAACTGGATAAAAAGCAATGGAGAATAACGAAAGAAATAAAGCGACATAGCCTACCATTGCACCGGTATTTGTACCTTCTATCTCATTTGCAATTTCTTTACGCTTATGTCTAATTGGAATGCCAGCTGGTGATATTTCAGCTGCATACTCTTCGTTTTTTTCACCACTTTTAAAATGATGATTTCTCTTTCTTCGCATGTACATCCCTCTCTTTCAATTGGGTGTACCTATAGTATCTTTCATAAAGAGAAGAACATGAGTATGAGTTAAACCCAAGTAAAGCAAAAATTGGAGAATAAAGATTCCTTCATTAGCATGTATATCTCCTTATGAAGATAAAACAGGAATTTTGGAAAATGATGTAGAATGAAATGAGTGATAAAGCGTGAAGGTAGGGGAATGTATGACGAAATTTAATTGGCATGAATCAGCAGAAAAGAAATGGGATAGTAGTGCGGAGTTTTGGAATCAAAATAGTCAAGAGATGTGGGACAGCGGGAGTAGGAGCACAATTATTCCGTTTTTTGAACAATACGTGAAGAAAGAAGCACTAGTGCTCGATGTTGGTTGTGGTGATGGGTACGGTACATATAAATTAAGTCGCGCAGGCTATAAAGCAGTGGGAGTAGATTTATCGGAAGTGATGATTCAAAAAGGTAAGTCGCGCGGAGAAGGACCGAATTTATCCTTTATAAAAGGAGATCTTTCTGCATTACCATTTGAAAATGAGCAATTTGAATCAATTATGGCAATTAATTCTTTAGAATGGACTGAAGAGCCATTACGAGCGTTAAATGAAATAAAGCGTGTGTTAAAGAAAGATGGATATGCATGTATTGCAATTTTAGGACCGACAGCAAAGCCACGAGAGAACAGTTATCCTCGCTTGTATGGAAAAGACGTTGTTTGTAATACGATGATGCCTTGGGAATTTGAACAGTTAGCGAAAGAACAAGGTTTTAAAGTTATAGATGGCATCGGCGTATATAAGCGCGGAGTAAATGAGAAGATGTTAGGTCAACTACCTACAGAGTTACAACAATCGTTAACATTCTTATGGGTATTTATGTTAAAAAACGTATAAAGAAATGAAAGAATTTTTAGGAGGTAAATAAGTGCAGAAAATACAAAAAACTGATACAATATCATCAGAACCAATTAAAGGGGGACTAGGGTATATGACAACTACTACAACAGTGAAATCCGATATTGAAATCGCACAAGAAGCGAGTATGAAGAAGATTCAAGAAATTGCAGCTGATTTAAATATTTTAGAAGATGAATTAGAGCCATACGGGCATTATAAAGGTAAGTTATCTCTTGATATTTTTAAGCGCTTACAAGATGAGAAAGACGGTAAAGTTGTTTTAGTAACAGCAATTAACCCAACTCCAGCTGGAGAAGGTAAATCAACAGTAACAGTTGGTTTAGGTCAAGCTTTTAATAAAATTGGTAAGAAAACAGTAATTGCACTTCGTGAACCATCTCTTGGACCGACGATGGGATTAAAAGGTGGAGCAGCAGGTGGCGGTTTTTCACAAGTCGTACCAATGGAAGACATTAACCTTCACTTTACTGGAGATATCCATGCGATCACAACTGCCAATAACGCATTAGCAGCGTTTATTGATAATCATATCCAACAAGGAAACACACTTGGAATTGATACGCGTAAAATTGTTTGGAAACGCTGTGTTGACTTAAATGATCGTGCCCTTCGTAACGTAGTAATTGGTCTTGGTGGACCTGTACAAGGTGTACCACGTGAAGACGGTTTTGACATTACAGTAGCATCTGAAATTATGGCCGTATTCTGCCTTGCAACAGATATTCAAGACTTAAAAGCGCGTCTATCTCGCATCGTAGTTGCTTATAACTTTGCAAATCAACCTGTAACGGTTAAAGATTTAGGTGTAGAAGGTGCGTTAACGCTATTATTAAAAGACGCATTAAAACCAAACTTAGTACAAACATTAGAAAATACACCAGCTATTATTCATGGCGGACCATTTGCGAATATTGCTCACGGTTGTAACAGTGTTATCGCTACGACAATGGCAGCAAAATTAGGTGATTATGTTATTACAGAAGCTGGATTTGGTGCTGATTTAGGCGCTGAGAAGTTTTTAGATATTAAAGCTCGTGCAGCTGGCATTAAACCAGAAGCAGTTGTTATTGTTGCGACGATTCGTGCGCTTAAAATGCATGGCGGCGTAGCAAAAGATCGATTAAAAGAAGAAAATGTAGATGCATTAGCAAAAGGTATGGAAAACTTACAGAAGCATGTTGAAACAATTCAAAGCTTCGGTGTGCCTTTCGTAATTGCAATTAATAAATTCATTACAGATACAGATGCAGAAGTTACATACTTACAAGAGTGGTGTAATGAGCGTGGCTATGCAGTATCCTTAACAGAAGTTTGGGAGAAGGGTGGCCAAGGCGGAGTTGACCTTGCTGAAAAAGTACTAAAAGAAATCGAAAAAGGTGAGAACAACTACGCACCACTTTATGAATTAGAATTACCATTAGAAGAAAAAATTCGTACAATTGCTCAAAAAGTATATGGCGCAAAAGATATTGAATTTGCCCCGAAAGCACGTAAGCAATTAGCTCAATATGAAGGAGAAGGTTGGAGTAACCTACCAGTTTGTATGGCGAAAACACAATACTCTCTTTCTGACGATGCAACGAAATTAGGTCGTCCATCCGACTTTATCGTTACAATTCGTGAGCTAAAACCATCTATCGGTGCAGGTTTTATCGTTGCGTTAACAGGTACAATGTTAACAATGCCAGGTCTTCCAAAACAACCAGCAGCACTTCAAATGGATGTAAATGAAGATGGAAAAGCAGTAGGTTTATTCTAAAAGGTTGTAATTCATCTCGTTTATCTGTAAACTATATATACATCAAGTGGCGCCTTTCCATCGAAAGGCGCCTGTTTTTTGGAGGAAATTATGTTTGATCCAACTGCTTTTGACAATTTAAAAGTAATCGTAGAAGGTGCTGTGTATGATTTTGATCTACATGGAGATATTCTTGTAACAGATCGAAAAGATATGATGGACCTTGCCTCATTAAGTCGTATATATCATATCTCATTTCAATTAACAGAACCGTTCGAGCCATTAGTAGAAGTAACATTTTCATTATCTGTGGATGCAAAGAACTTGTCTGGTGAAATACTAGAAGTGCCTCAGTTTACACCAGGTTGTGAAATGAAGCTAGCATTTTCATTCCCGTTAGAACAACCAGAAGTAGGATGCGAAGAAATTGAAACTTTAATGCGTTCTATATGGGGAAAAGAAAGAATGATTATGCAGAAAGTTTCATACGAATATAATAAGCGAGCGATTTCATATCATAATAAGGTAGAGGTTCTATTTCAAAAAGCGATTACAGAAGACCATGTTGATGATTTAATAGCTGTTATTTCACACATGATAGAAACGGTGCGAACAATACAGCATTTTCTTCAAAAATAGAGATAAAGGAGAAAAACAAATGATAAAAGATATGCAACCATTTTTACAACAAGCTTGGGAGAAGGCTGGTTTTAAAGAATTAACTGAAATTCAAAAACAAGCGATTCCAACTATTTTAGAAGGACAAGACGTTATAGCTGAATCTCCAACTGGAACAGGAAAAACGTTAGCGTACTTATTACCCCTTTTACATAAAATTAATCCTGAAGTAAAACAGCCACAAGTTGTTGTTTTAGCGCCAACACGTGAACTTGTAATGCAAATTCATGAAGAGGTTCAAAAGTTTACAGCAGGAACTGAAATTTCAGGTGCATCTTTAATTGGTGGTGCAGATATTAAGCGCCAAGTTGAAAAATTAAAGAAACATCCGAGAGTAATTGTCGGTTCACCAGGACGTATTTTAGAATTAATTCGTATGAAAAAGCTAAAAATGCATGAAGTGAAAACAATTGTATTTGATGAGTTTGATCAAATTGTAAAACAAAAGATGATGGGCGCAGTACAAGATGTAATTAAATCAACGATGCGCGACCGTCAATTAGTATTCTTCTCAGCGACAATTACCAAAGCGGCAGAAGACGCGGCACGTGATTTGGCAGTTGAACCACAAGTGGTACGTGTAACACGTGCAGAGTCAAAAAGCTTAGTTGAGCATACGTACATCATTTGTGAGCGACGCGAAAAAAATGATTATGTAAGAAGAATTATGCATATGGGCGATGTAAAAGCAGTTGCTTTCTTAAACGACCCATTCCGTTTAGATGAAATTACTCAGAAATTGCAGTTCCGTAAAATGAAAGCAGCAGCTCTTCATGCAGAAGCAGGTAAGCAAGAGCGTGAAGCAACGATGCGTGCATTCCGCGGCGGAAAATTAGAAATTCTACTTGCTACTGATATTGCAGCACGCGGTATTGATATTGATGATTTAACACATGTAATTCACTTAGAATTACCGGACACAGTAGACCAATATATTCACCGCTCAGGACGTACAGGACGTATGGGTAAAGAAGGAACTGTCGTATCTCTTGTAACTCCACAAGAAGAGCGCAAATTACTACAATTTGCGAAAAAACTAGGCATCGTATTTACGAAGCAAGAAATGTTCAAAGGAACATTTGTAGAATCGAAGCCACCAGCACCTAAGAAAAAGAAACCAGCATTTACTGGGAAGAAAAAGCCTAGATAAATAATGGGGAAGGCGTAACTATTTATAGTTACGTCTTTTTGTTTGTAATTGAATAACAAAGGGAATTTAAATGTATCTATCTTATAAGAAATATCGATAAGGGTGAATCATTTCTCATTTAGTTTGTACAAGGAAGTAATATAAAAAAGTCGAATATTAAACTGATGCGAAATAATAAAAAGAAGGTACATATATGGATAGGAAATTAGGAATGTTTTTGAATACGAAACATATTGAAGTAAACGAAGGAATACAAAAAGCAAGGGAATGGGATTTAGAATATATTCAATTATATGCTATGAATAAAAACTTCAACTTAGCTAATATTCCAGTGGTAGAATGGACTGCTTTAAAGAAAAGCTTATCTTTTAATGGGATAAAGATTCCATCATTAGCAATTAGTTTTGGAGAAAATGGAATTACAGGAACAGAAGCTGACAGTGCAATAAATCAGATTAAATATATTACTGACAGAGGTTTGGAGCTGGGAGCAAAGATAATAACAGCTCATATTGGGAAAGTTCCAGATGATGAAAAAAGTGAGAGCTATGATAAAATGGTGCGGGTTTGTTATGAGATAGGGGAATTAGCATTCAAATTTGGGGGAGTCTTTGCTATTGAGACAGGATCTGAAAAAGCAATAGTATTAAAACGATTTTTAGAAAATGCAAACTCGAAAGGACTAGCTGTTAACTTTGACCCAGCAAATTTAATAAGTGATGTAAATGAAAATCCGTTAGAAGGTTTATTACTATTAAAAGATTATATAGTACAAACTCATATTAAAGATTGTAAAGAAGTGAAAAGTAATAGTTCAAGTAAGTATATAGAAGTAGCAGTAGGAAATGGTGAAGTGGATTTCGATATATTCTTCAAAGTATTAGATGAAATTGGATTCGACGGATATAACATGATTGAAAGAAACAATTATTTTGACGAACTGGATGGGATGAGTCAGTCGATAAATTTTGCAAAGAAGTACATACCAACTCAAAAGGAATAACGATACCAGCTGTAGAAAGCTACATAGAATGTAAAAAAACAATAGGAGGAATACAAATGATTCATAAAGTAGGACAAATTATGTTATATGTAAATAATCAAGATGAGGCAGTAAATTTTTGGACGGAAAAGGTAGGGTTTCATGTAGTTGCAGAGGAAGATAACAAACAAGGAATGAGATGGATTGAAATTGCTCCAACTAATGGTGCTGAAACGAGCATTATATTACATAATAAAGAAGTTATTTCGAAAATGAGCCCAGAATTAAATCTTGGTACACCGTCCTTAATGTTCTTCTCAGAAAATCTGGATCAATTATATGCAGGTTTAAAAAATAAAAATGTTACTGTTGGAGAAATGGTAACTATGCCTTCTGGTAAAGTGTTTAACTTTGCTGATAGTGAAGGGAATTATTTTGCGGTTATGGAGAAGAACCAATAATAATATTGCTATGTGAAAATCCCCCTCAAATATATTGAGGGGGATTAAATCTTTGAAGTGGATTTTTCATGAGAGAGTTGTGTAATAAAAAATGCACCTTTTTCAATAGCAGTTTCAATGTAACCGACAATTTGATTAAACGTAAA
Source organism: Bacillus sp. FG16 (assembly GCF_057809515.1). Classification (NCBI taxonomy): domain Bacteria; kingdom Bacillati; phylum Bacillota; class Bacilli; order Caryophanales; family Bacillaceae; genus Bacillus; species Bacillus sp. FG16. The sequence continues at coordinate 117,124 of NZ_JBMDKC010000003.1, read as the reverse complement.
CACCTGTAAGGCTTCATGCAAATGTTGCTCGGGATACAACATATCTTCAAAAAGATACTTTCGAAAAGCTAAAACGTTTTCTTTAGAAACCTCTTCAATATCCACAATGTGAGCCTCTTGATTGAGAAGAGAGAAGAGCTGTTGTTCTTTATCGTAATGATGAAGCAACTTTGCATTTAACAATTTAAAATCGTTATAGTACAGGGGTGCGATGGTTTCGTCATTTTCTATTCTATTTTTTAGCCATGGTAGAAAAAAGCCACTTAGCCAATTATCATCGGCAATGAGATGGGTGTAATAACCTAAGAGAAAAGGGGAATCCATATGAACTTTATATTTTTGAAAAAAAGAATTGAAATCTATCCTTCTCGTATAGTTTTTCGTCGTACCAGCGTAAAAGTGTGAAGTTCCTTTTTCTTCTGCTGAATGAACCGCATCAGGGGCTACCCCTCCAAGTAAGAAAGAAGTTTTATCTTGAATAGATAGTTTCTCAGCAATACCGTTAGCGATAATAACATGCATAATTCGTGATCCCATGAATGCCACCTCTGTTTCAAGTATTCATTTCAGGAAGAAGACTGAACAGTTAGTATTACTTTCCCTGTACTTTTTCTACTTTCGACCCATTCATGTGCTTTCCCTGCATCTTGAAGTGGAAAAGATTTCGTAGCCTTAATTTGTAAACGTCCGTCATGTAAATAACGGAAAACTTCATTTGCAGTTTCTTGGAGCAGTTCAGGACGCTTTTTTCGTGTGGTCCCAAAGCTAAAACCGAGTATAGAGCGGCAACTTGCATGTAAATCTTTCGTTTGAAAGTTACCAATTTCACCACTAGCATTACCGAAATGAACGAGGCGACCGTAATAAGCAAGGCAGTTTAAACTTCTTTCAGAGACAGTTCCAGAAATAGAATCTAAAATTACATCGACCCCTTCACCGTTTGTCAGCTCATTGACTTTCTCTACAAAATTTTCATCTTGATGACAAATAACATAATCAGCTCCAGCATCTAAAGCAATTTCTTTTTTTGCTACACTTCCTACAGTCCCGATTACTTTTTTAGCCCCTAATAATTTTGCGAGTTGAATCGCAGTAGTACCAATTCCTCCAGCGGCTGCATGAATTAGAACAGATTCACCTTGTTGAAGTCTTGCTACATTGGCAAGTAAATTATAGCTTGTGAAAGATACGATCGGACAAGCAGCTGCAGTTTGAAAGTCGACTTCATGGGGTAAAACGAAAGTGAGATTTTCATTTGAAACAACGTACTCTGCGTAGGATCCATTTTGAGGAAAAGCAATGACACGTTGTCCAGGGTGAATATTTTTAACTTGAGAACCGACACGTTCTACAATACCAGTGGCATCTATACCTGGAATAAAAGGTAGTGCTTTATTTCCTTTTTTGCCATAACGTGATTTAATATCAGCGAAATTTACACTAGTAGCAAAAACGCGAATTAAAACTTGATCTTCTGAAATAGTCGGCATATCCACATCTGTATATTTCATCACTTCAGGATCACCGAACGACGTTACAACGATAGCTTTCATCATATATCCTCCTAAATTTGACTATATAAATCATTTTAAATCTTTATCAGAAATTGGAAAATTATATAATAGTTATGCGTGGTTATAAGTGAAGCTTATGAACTCATTGGATCATTATATTAATTTATATAAAAAAATTTCGGAAAAATCGAACGAAATATGAATTACTTGCCAATATATAGTGTAAGACAAAGGAGGGCTGGAATATGAAGGGTGAAATAGATTACGCACATTTAATTCGATTAACTTTATCAGGAAATAAAGAAGCATATAGCGAATTGTATGATGTAACGATTCAAGAAGTATATAAAACAGCACATTTTTTAATAGAAGATAAAACAGATGTAGATGATGTCGTTCAAGAAGTATACATACAGCTATATGAATCGCTTCGTAAATATGACAGTGAGAAGCCATTTCGCCCTTGGCTAATTGGGCTTGCGATTAAACAAATTCACTCTTATAGAAGAAAGAGGTGGATGCGACTACGAATTATGAAAAAAGCAGAAGAGCAAAGAAAACCAGTACAAATTGATTTTTCTAACGATGTTGTAAGTAAAATATCAAACCAAAAACTAATCGAACTCATTCATAAATTACCGTATAAATTGAAACAAGTTATTATCTTAAGATATTTACACGATTATTCACAAGAAGAAGTAGCACAAATATTACATATTCCAATTGGTACTGTGAAATCTAGAATTCATGCGGCATTAAAGAAACTACGTCAAAAAGAGCAAGTAGAAGAAATCTTTTTAGGAGAGGTAGGGAATGTAAAATGAGTTTAGATTGTAGAATTAGAGAATCTATGCAAGAAGAAGTAAAAGGGATTGTTGCCCCGCCGGAGTTAAAAGAAAAAGTAATTGTTCAAATCAAAATGAATCGCGGGGGAAGTAAGGTGAAGAAACGTTTTATCGCCGGAGTGCTTGCAGCAGCATTTTTAATCCCTACGACCGGTTTTGCATATCAATCTATTATGGCGGATGGTATATACGGATCTTTTGAGAATTTAAAAAAACACGCCGGAGCGATGACGTTAGAAGCGTATATGCGTTTTAATGCAAAGTTATCAGAAGCGAAAGATGAAATGGGCACGAAGGAATATGAGGAGTTTACAAAAGAACTAAAAAAATTAACAAATGCAAAGCTTGCGTACGGAGATTCGAACGGTAATATAGATTATGATGGATTATCACCAGCAAAAAGAGAAGAAATGAAAAAGGTAAGTATGCGCCTTCAACCATACTTTGATAAATTAAATGGTCATAAATCTAGTAAAGAAGTATTAACGCAAGAAGAGTTTGATCGCTATATGGAAGCTTTAATGACACATGAAATAGTACGAGTGAAGACAAAATCAACTGGTGCAATAAAAGTAGAAGAAGTACCTGAGGCGTACAAAGAAAGATTTATTAAAGCGGAGCAGTTTATGGAATATGTAGATGAAAAGGTGAGATAAGTAAAAAGCTCAAAGCTTTAGCTTTGAGCTTTCTTTATTAAAAGAAAATAAAGCATTCAATTATATTTTTTCATCGTTGCATTGTCCTTTTGTATAAAACAATCTAAAAGTGAATAACCAGCTATTAAACTAATTATCGTAACAAAAGTTGTATTTATAAGAATAACATTAGCTAAATAAGGTAGGTATTCGCCAAGTGGTGAAAAGAGTAGTGCAGGGGAAAAGGAAATTAATAGTGTAGGCACTGTAATAGCGATAAACTTATCCGGTTGAAAGCTCCAGTTTTGTTTACTCGTTTCGCGATTAACAGATTGAAGGAATCGTAATAAAATACCAACTATAAGAGGGAAGAGTGTAAAGTAGAATAATCTTGGATAAACGTTAAAGTTCACTTGAGCGTCTGTATCTAAATAAAATTGAATTTTCACTCCGACAAATAATAATAAGACGATAAATAATGTGAAGCAGAGGTATAGCATCAATTTTTGCATTATATTCCACCATCCTTTACTCAAAATATATTCAAAAAAAGAAGAGATATACAATAACTACTGTTGTATATCTCTTCTTTTACTGTTAGTTAATAGTGGAGTTTGATTTTTCTTGCTTCGTGAAATAATCAATAATGCCCATTGCGCTAATTTCTATATCTAGATGTAAAATATTATAAACGGAATGATCTGATGGAACGTTTAACTTTGTAAGATGAGAAGAGATTTTATCCATTAACAAAGTTTGTAAAGCTTTAGTTGCTTCATCGAAATCATTATACTTTTCAAAGACTTCCTTACCAGTATGAACGAAAATAGGTAGCCAATATTCCAGTTGACTATATACTTCTGTAACATGAGAGGATGCGCCGTAATGACCGAAATAAATAGTATCTACATTCATACTTTGAATGTGATTTTTAGAAGTAATCATCGCATCTGGTTGGAATTGTGAAGGGGACGTTGATGGTAGATATAACTCTACATCAACGTCTGCGAGTTCTCTATAATAAATTCCAATTGTATCGCCAGTAAAAATCCCGTTTGTTAATGAATCATGAATGCTAATATGGTGCTTCGCATGTCCTGGTGTATCATAAAATGTAAGGGTGCGGTCTTTTGCAATTTTTAACGTATCACCATGTTGTACAATATGAACACGTTCTTCTTCAATTGGAAGAATTGGATCAAAGAGTTTATCGAAATCTTCTTTGTAGACAGCTTTTGCACCTAAAATAAGTTTTGTTGGATCAATCATATGACGAGCACCACGAGAATGCACATATAACGTAGCATTTGGGCACTTTTCCATCATTAAACCAGCTGCGCCAGCGTGATCTAAATGCACATGTGTAACGATAATGTTTTTAACATCGTTTAAATCAATATGTAATTGTTGTAAGCCTTCTAAAATATACGGAAGAGAAGGGGCTGCACAAGTTTCAATTAAAGTAATATCGTCACCTAATAAAACGTACGTACCTGTTCGTTCATTATGCTGTAAATCGAAATCATCAATAAGATATAGGTGAGAAGATAATTGCTCTACTTTTTTCATAGTTAACACTCCTTATATACTGCATGTTTTTATTATACGCTAAAATAGAAAAAAGGCAGAAAACGAAGCTCGTCTTCTGCCTTTTTGTAATACTATTATTTCGTTTGTTGTTTATTAATAGACATAATGAACAGTCCAACAATCCCGCCAACTAATGGAAGCATAATCTCTCCTGCTAAATTAAAGTAGGAGCTTAAGAATAAACCATTTACATCGATTACCCAGCCAGTAACATACAATAACATCATATATAGTACGAAATAAAACTCGCGATTTGAAATCGTTTCATGTTGTGCAGTTTTCATAATGAACACCATCCTTTTCTTTTATAATGGAATATAAACTGTCACATTTTGTTCACATTTCAATTGTAAAACTTTCCATCATAAAAGTCTAGTAGTTTGTGTCGAATTTTCGAACAGAAATAAAGCGTTATCATTACAACTTATAAGTACGTAATAAGAGCTGTATATTCACGAATGTAGTATAGTATAAACATAGAATGATAGTGAAGAGAGGGGCAAAGACAATGACAGTTTATGATTTTTCAGCTAAAAAAATTACAGGTGAAGAAAAATCGTTAAAAGATTACGAAGGAAAAGCACTTCTTATTGTCAATGTAGCTAGCAAATGTGGTTTCACACCACAATATAAAGGATTACAAGAGGTATATGATAAATATAAAGACCAAGGACTCGAAATACTCGGATTTCCTTGTAACCAATTCGGGGGACAAGAACCAGGTACAGAAGCGGACATTACTAGTTTTTGTGAATTAAACTACGGTGTAAACTTCCCGATGTTTGCAAAGGTTGATGTGAAAGGTGATAAGGCTCACCCTCTATATACATACATGACAGAACAAGCACCAGGTTTACTTGGTATGAAAGCAGTGAAATGGAATTTTACGAAGTTTTTAATCGGAAAAGACGGGAAAGTAGTAGGGCGTTTTGCTCCGCAGACGAAGCCGGTAGATTTAGAGGTTGAGATTGAGAAGGTGCTTGGGGAATAAGTAGGAGTTTCACTTTATTAAAAAACGTCTCAAAGAACAATGTAGTTCTTTGAGACGTTTTCTTTAAATTCAAATTTTCAAGATTAAATAACTGTATCAAAGCCATCGGATTTAGGTGGAGAAGCTGCTTTTTTCATAAGCACTTCCCATAAATGTACGGATTTCTTCCATTCTGCTGCAGCCTGCCCTTGTTGATACATAGCGTTCTCATAACTGGCAGTAAGTTGTTGCATATCGGCCGAGTTGTAAAGTGTATCGATATGGAGAGCGTATTCTCGGAATGTTTGACTTTCACCCCGTGGTATGCCAATTCTCGCAAATTGTTTTAAAAGTGCACCGTAAGCTTTTTGATAAACAGCATCATCTTTTCGGTATTTATAGAAATGAATAATAAGAAATGTTATCCATTTCATTCTAGTGGTGAAGAGAATGTATCCCATAATACTAATTAGTATCGTAGAGAGGAATACGTACCACCAAGAAAAATTAGTTTTAGAATTTGTGAACTTTTTAGTAGAAGCTTCTTCTGTATTTTCTATTAAACTTTTAAGTTTTGCTTCATTATTTCGTTGATGCGTTTGCTCGTTATTAGAATTATTTGCTTCGCTATTTTGTGAAATAGGAGCAGGCGTATTATTTATAAAATTATAGGGATTGGTAAATCCTTTTGTTGGTTCGAATGGAATCCATCCGTATCCTGGGAAATATACTTCGACCCAAGAGTGTGCGTTATCGTTCGTGATTGTATAAACATCCTCACCTTTTGCAGAGGCAAGTGTATTGTCAAGAGTTCCTTCTGTATAGCCTTTTACCCAGCGAGCAGGAATCCCGGCAGAACGAAGTAGTACAATCATAGACGTCGAAAAATTATTACAGTAGCCGCTTTTTGTATCGAAAAGGAATTGATCTACATAATCTTGGCTTTTGGCAGGGAATGAGACATTCGTTGATTCGTATGTAAAAGAGTTGTCTGTGAAGTAATTTTCAATAGCTAATACTTTATCATACCGGTTGTCTTTATCATTTGTAAGATTAACAGCCAAGTCTTTTACGCGCTGTGGTAATGACTCGGGAAGTTGTGTGTACTTTGTCATAAAATAAGGATTTGTTTCTTGACCTGCATTTGCTTTTACAGCTTTCAAGTTTTCTATGGAAAACTCAGGGATCTCATATGTTACTTTATACGAATTTAAAGTAGTAGAAGAGTCTCCATTCATCGTATAAATTTTTTCTGAAAACGGGTCAACACTGTATGATACATCAGAAGAAGCCTCAACTGATACTAATCCTGCTGGATAGGTAAGGTGAGGGTAACTTTTTTGCATGGTAATTGTTGCCTCAGTAGTTTCCGTTTTTGTATTTTGTTCATACCAGCTTACGACGTCGTTTTTATTTTTAAAAGAAACCTTTTTCGGATTTTCAGAAATTCCCCAGCCTTTTCCTGTATAAAAATCTTTTGTTTCTACTCTCCAATATTGTTTGTTTTGCGCTTGTGCTGTGAAAACAATTGTAGGATCCGCCTTAAAAGGACCACCTAATCGCGAGTCATCTAAACCATACCCAATTGTAGAAACTTTTTGTTCTTTACTTGCTTCAGATGTGTTGAATTTTAAAAAATCCATTGAGTTTGGCCATTGAGGGCCAAATTTTGGAGCAAAGTATGCGATGGTTGCTAATAATGCAATAAATATTGTAAGTGGTCTAAGTAATTTTGAGATTTCCCTAGCATAATTTTGTAAGTGTTCGCGCTCTTTTATTCGTTCTACTTGAAGAAGACTAACCATAAAAGAGCCGATGACAACAGTACGAATAATAGCGTAGTTTGCATTGTATAAATGTAAGTTATGAAAAGTTGCGATATAAATAATAGTCAATACAAGAAATAGAAACCCACGTTTTTTATGAATAATCCAAAATGAAGTGAAAGAACTCAAAAACCAAAATGAGAGAAAAAATAAAACTGTCGGAAAAACTGGAGAAATATCTAGTAAATTCCCTTGGAAAAACAGGGAGGAATTTCGAAACATATCAGAAAAGAATGTTGTTAGCCAAGATGGATTTATAAAAGCATTTTTATAATATAGGGAATGAATGATAAATAAGACTGTGACAATTTTTATTGGAATCTGCCACCTCGTTTGAAAAAAAGAGAGAGCGAAGCAAATTCCTATAAATGTTACGAAAATATCTAATCTACCTACATTTGTAATACCTATAAGAGGTCTTAGCCATTCTAGTAAAAGAAGAAATACACATGTATGCATGAAGAATCTATTCGTATCCCACTTGTATTTTGCTTGTAATGTTATCATTTGCTCACCTCAAAAAACACGTTTGTATACCGGTTTTCATAAACCGTGTTTACAAATATTTGTCGTTTTTTTAGAGTTTCTAGTATACTGAGTTCTCGGTGTGAAAGTTGATTCGCTTTTTCTTTCACGACAAAAATCATACATTTTCTATTTCTTATAGCAGCACAATCAGCCGCCTTTTGAATATCGGGAGAAAGATTACTTGTCACGAGTATAACCGTGACGGGCTCATAAATTTTTCTTAGTTCCATGTCTACACTCTGAGAGAGCGGGAATACACTGTCTGCTTGTACTTTTGCTAAATGACAAAGGATTTGTTGTAATTGCGTATCTCCATTGTCTAAAGGGAAAATAGTTTGTTCTTTTCCAATAGACACGAATGATGCTGGTGAATTTTGTTTCAAGACAGCCCTTACGATAGAGGCAGTAAATGTGACGACTGATTCGAATAGAGGAGACTCGGTTCTGTCTATGAATATCATGATATTATGGCTGCGCTGTTGTTCAAACTCTTTTGTCATAATATTGTTTGTTCGTGCAGTTGCTTTCCAATCAATCCATGAGAAGCGATCACCAGGTTTATAGTCTCTGACACCGACAGAGATTGTAGAGTCTTTTGCTGAATTTATATTTGCTGAAAGCGCTCCTTGTTCGAAATGATTTTCCAATTGTCGATACGTTATATCTACATAGTGGGGATAGACTAAAAATGTATCTGGAACTGAAAAAGTTACTTCTTTCTCCATCATGCCGAATAAATCGCCAGTTTTGACACGAACGCTTGAAAAAGTGTGCTCGCCTCTAGAGATTGTATCAATAACATATTGAAACGAAATATGTCGTTTCAATCCTGGGAAGAGTACTACCTTATTCATCTTTGTTTGTTTACAACTTATAAATTGTGGTGGCAGTTCATCTTCTATAACTAAATAAAGTAAGGGAAAAGGAAATTTTCTTTTTATTGTAATCGTGCTTACAAATTGTTCTCCTACTACATACCCATTTTTGTTTGTTATTCGCTTTACTTCAGCGTCCCGTAAAGCGTAGAAGGGTAGTAGTAGTGAATAAAGAGCAATGGGAATTGTGCTGTAAAATAAAAACCAACTTACAAACCCTCCTTGAAACATAGCGTACACAAATGTTAAGACTAGGCATAAAGGGAGTAGCAATAACTTCGTAACGTGATATAGTGCTAGCAGTATTCGTTTCATCAAGGGTTCATCGTCCTTTGAGTCGGAACGGTAGTTCGTGCAACGATTTTTGCGATAACTTGTTCGCCAGTTATTCCTTCAAATTTTGCTTCCATTTTTAAAATGAGTCTATGCGCTAAAACGTAAGGGGCTAAAAATTTAACATCGTCTGGAATAACATAATTTCTGCCATGGATAAATGCATAAGCTTGTGAAGCTTTCATTAAAGCAATTGAGCCACGTGGACTTGCACCTAGCTGTATAGAACTGTATGTACGAGTCTGATTAACAAGCTTTACAATATAATGCTTAATTGCTTTGTCCATACTTACTACCCGTACGCTTTGTTGTAAATAAAGTAATTCTTCTATTGTAGTAATGGCCTGTAATTGAGAGAGTGGATTTATTTTTTCCATTCGGTTTAAAATTTCAAATTCTTCTTCTGGTGTAGGATATCCCATTTTTAGTTTCAATAAGAAACGATCGAGCTGAGCTTCTGGTAGAGAATATGTTCCTTCATATTCGACCGGATTTTGTGTAGCCATGACAAAGAATGGCTTTGGTAAAGGTCTTGTAATGCCATCTATTGTAATATTGCCTTCTTCCATACATTCAAGTAAAGCAGATTGTGTCTTTGGCGATGTACGATTAATTTCATCAGCAAGTACTAAATTCCCCATAATTGGTCCAGGCTTGAACTCAAATTGGAGCTCTTTCGGATTATAAATAGAAACTCCTGTTACATCTGAAGGCAATAAATCAGGTGTAAATTGAATTCGCTTATAATTAGCATCAATGGATTTAGAAAGAGCACGTACTAGCATTGTTTTCCCGACACCAGGAACATCTTCTAATAGCACATGACCTTCAGCTAAGAGAGCTGTCAAAGCTAAGATTGTTTCTTTTCGTTTTCCGACCATTATTTTTTCAATATTATTGATTATTTTTTCTACAGTGGGATGTAATGAATCAAGCTGGGGCATCGTAATCCTCCTAATGTTATTATCGTTTTCTAATCAATTTAGTGGACATATTTCTAATTCTATATGTAGATAGCAAAAGGTCTACCTTAAATTCTGAGAATATTCAGATTATTTATTTCGATTACATCTAGTATAATTGTTTCCGTAACTAAGGGCAATACAGTAAATAATGATTTGTAGTTTTATGTAAAATCAGACTCAATATAAAATAATAACATTGGGAAAAAATTTCTTACATACAATTTATACTCTTTTCCTTATGGCAGTTTTGAAATAATATCAAAACTCTTTTTCATATATTTATAAAGAAAAAATAGTCGATACCTCAAAATACCATTCTCCTCATAATTACGATTAACCATAATCTTCACAACGGAACAAAAGATTTTCTCACAACCTTATTTTCTACTGAATTTTTGACAATCTCTTGAACTGTGCGAAATGTCACATCTGTATTTTACAACCTCTCTTATAGTAAGGGTATGTAAGAGAGACGTATTAAAGGAGTGAACAGTATGAAGAAGAAACCTTCAGCACTAATGAGACGTTTAAAATATTTTTCACCAATAGATCGTTATAACGATAATCATACACAAGAAACATATGAAGATCGCGAATGGGAGAATGTGTACAGAAAGCGTTGGCAGCATGATAAAGTAATCCGTTCTACACATGGTGTGAACTGTACTGGTTCATGTAGCTGGAATATATATGTGAAAGATGGAATTGTAACTTGGGAAGGGCAGGAGCTTAACTATCCGACTACAGGTCCTGATATGCCAGATTTTGAACCACGAGGATGCCCGCGTGGAGCAAGTTTTTCTTGGTACATTTATAGTCCACTTCGTGTGAAATATCCGTATGTACGTGGTGTTCTTTGGAGTATGTGGCAAGAGGAACTACAAAATAACGAGTCACCACTAGATGCTTGGAAAAGTATTGTGGAAAACCCTGAAAAAGCACGTACGTATAAGCAGGCGCGTGGTAAAGGGGGATTCATTCGTGCGAATTGGGATGAAGTGTTACAACTCGTTTCAGCTTCTCTACTTTATACAGTAATTAAATACGGTCCAGACCGAAATGTTGGCTTTTCACCAATTCCAGCTATGTCGATGTTAAGTCATGCTGCTGGTAGTCGTTTTATGCAACTTATGGGTGGGCCGATGCTTAGTTTCTATGATTGGTACGCAGATTTACCACCAGCTTCTCCGCAAATTTGGGGCGATCAAACAGATGTACCAGAAAGTAGTGACTGGTATAACTCTGGTTACATTATGACATGGGGTTCAAATGTACCGATGACGAGAACACCAGATGCTCACTTTTTAGCAGAGGTTCGATATAAAGGAACGAAAGTCGTTTCTGTCAGTCCTGACTTCGCTGAATCTACAAAGTTTGCGGATGATTGGATTAGTGTGAAACAAGGTACAGATGGTGCACTTGCGATGGCAATGGGGCATGTGATCTTACAAGAGTTTTACGTAGATAATCAAGTGGAATATTTCACAAAGTATGCGAAGCAATATACTGATTTTCCTTTCTTTGTCACATTGAAACAAAAAGGAGATCAATTCGTTGCTGATCGTTTCTTAAACGCTGCTGATATTGGACGCGAAACGAAGTTAGGAGAATGGAAACCTGTTCTTTGGAACGAGAACACGAATGATTTTGCAACACCTCAAGGCACAATGGGCTCACGTTGGGATAACGAAAAGAAATGGAACTTGCGTTTAGAAGATGAAGAAACAGGTGAAAAGATTGATCCACGTCTTTCTTTACTTGGAATGGAAGAATCGATTGGAACGGTACAAATTCCGTACTTCTCTGATGATGGAAACAAAGTATTAGAACGTACAATTCCAGTGAAAAAGGTTATGACAGAAGAAGGCGAAGTGTTCGTTACAACTGTATACGACTTAACGTTAGCAAATTACGGCGTGAACCGAGGGCTTGGCGGACAAGAGCCGAAAGACTTCAATGATGATGTACCGTTTACACCTGCATGGCAAGAGAAAATGACAGGAGTGAAACGAGAACTAATTATTCAAATCGCTCGTGAGTTCGCACAAAATGCCGTTGATACAAATGGTCGCTCGATGATTATTGTTGGAGCTGGTATTAACCATTGGTTTAATTCTGATACGATTTATCGCGCAGTTTTAAATCTTGTTCTTCTAGTTGGAGCACAAGGAGTAAACGGCGGGGGATGGGCGCATTATGTTGGTCAAGAAAAGTTACGACCTGCAGAAGGATGGCAAACAATCGCGATGGCAAAAGATTGGCAAGGGCCACCAAAATTACAAAATGGTACATCTTTCTTCTATTTCGTAACAGATCAATGGCGCTATGAAGATACACCTGTTGGACATTTAGCATCACCAATTGAAGGTAACTCACGTTATCAACATCACGGTGATTACAACGTATTAGCAGCACGACTCGGCTGGTTACCTTCTTATCCGACATTCGAGAAAAATGGAATTGAATTATATAAAGAAGCTGTTGCTGCTGGCGCAACAACGCAAGAAGAAATCGGAAAATATGTTGCACAAAAATTAAAAGAAAAAGAACTGAAATTTGCGATTGAAGATCCAGATAATAAAAACAACTTCCCGCGCAACTTATTCGTATGGCGTGCGAATTTAATTTCAAGTTCTGGTAAAGGGCATGAATATTTCTTAAAACATTTATTAGGTACAACAAACGGATTAATGAATGACGATAGTGATTCATTACGACCAGAAGAAATTAAGTGGCATGAAGAAGCACCAGAAGGGAAGCTTGATTTACTCATTAATTTAGATTTCCGTATGGCTGGAACAGCACTGTATTCTGATATCGTCTTACCTGCTTCAACTTGGTACGAAAAACATGATTTAAGTAGTACAGATATGCATCCATTTGTACATCCATTTAATCCAGCAATCGGTTCACCTTGGGAAGCACGCTCTGACTGGGATATTTTCACTTCACTTTCTAAAGCTGTTTCAGATTTAGCGAAGAAGATTGATCTTGAACCAATGAAAGAAGTTGTTGCAACACCACTTCTTCACGATACACCGCAAGAATTAGCGCAACCACTTGGCAAGATTAAAGATTGGAGCAAAGGTGAGTGTGAACCAATCCCGGGTAAAACGATGCCGCAAATTCATGTTGTTGAAAGGGATTATAAAACGATTTATGACAAAATGACAGCACTTGGACCAAATGCCGGAAAACAACCGATTGGTACGAAAGGGATCTCTTGGTCAGCAGAAAAAGAGTATGAGCAATTAAAGAGCAAATTAGGAGTTGTTCGAACGGATACTATTGCGAAAGGTTGCCCAGACATAAAAGAAGCAATCAATGCTGCTGAAGCGGTATTAACGCTTTCTTCTACAACAAACGGTCATATGGCAGTAAAAGCATGGGAAGCACTTGAAAAACAAACAGATCTAAAATTACGTGATTTAGCAGAAGAACGTGAAGAAGAATGCTTTACATTCGAACAAATTACAGCACAACCGAAAACAGTAATTACTTCTCCGGCCTTTACAGGTTCAGAAAAAGGTGGACGACGTTACTCACCGTTTACAACAAATGTGGAACGTCTTATTCCTTGGAGAACGATAACTGGTCGACAATCTTTCTACTTAGACCATGACATGATGAAAGAATTTGGTGAAACGATGGCAACATTTAAACCAATTCTGCAACATAAACCGTTCCGTAAGTCACGCCCTGAAGTAGAAGGGAAAGAGATTACACTAAACTATTTAACACCGCATAATAAGTGGTCGATTCATAGTATGTACTTCGATTCATTACCGATGTTAACGCTATTTAGAGGTGGTCCAACTGTTTGGATGAATAAAGATGATGCGAATGAAGCTGGCGTCGCAGATAATGATTGGATCGAGTGCTTTAACCGTAACGGTGTTGTTGTAGCACGTGCTGTCGTAACGCACCGTATACCGAGAGGAATGGCATTTATGCACCATGCACAAGATCGCCACATTAACGTGCCTGGTACGAAATTAACAAGCACCCGCGGGGGAACGCATAATAGTCCAACCCGTATTCATGTTAAACCAACACATATGATTGGTGGATATGGCCAATTAAGCTATGGATTTAACTACTATGGTCCGACTGGGAATCAGCGTGACTTAAATGTTGTCATCCGTAAACTGAAGGAGGTAGATTGGCTTGAAGATTAAAGCACAAGTCGGAATGGTAATGAACCTAGATAAATGCATCGGCTGCCATACTTGTAGCGTAACATGCAAAAACACCTGGACAAATCGTCCAGGTGCGGAATATATGTACTTTAATAACGTAGAAACGAAACCTGGAATTGGTTATCCGAAACAATGGGAAGATCAAGAGAAATATAAAGGCGGCTGGGAATTGAAAAATGGTGAAATTCAGCTGAAATCAGGTTCGAAAATGAAACGTCTTATGAACATTTTCCACAATCCAGATCAACCAACAATTGATGATTACTTTGAACCTTGGAATTATGATTATGAAACATTAACAAATAGCCCGCAGCGTAAGCATCAACCAGTTGCTCGTCCGAAATCAGCAATTACAGGCGAATTTATAGACAAAATTGAATGGGGTCCGAACTGGGAAGATGATTTAGCTGGTGGACATATAACAGGATTACAAGATCCGAACGTAAAGAAAATGGAAGAAGAAATTAAAACAGATTTTGAAAACGTCTTTATGATGTATTTACCACGCATATGTGAACATTGTATGAATCCGTCTTGCGTATCATCTTGTCCATCTGGTGCGATGTATAAACGTGAAGAAGACGGCATTGTTCTTGTAGATCAAAATGCATGTCGTGCTTGGAGGTTCTGCGTATCATCTTGTCCATATAAAAAAGTGTATTTTAACTGGCAAACGAATAAAGCTGAAAAATGTACAATGTGTTTCCCACGTATTGAGGCTGGTATGCCAACAATTTGTTCAGAAACATGTGTGGGACGTATCAGGTATATTGGGGTAATGCTATATGACGCTGACAAAGTAAAAGAAGCGGCTTCTGTTGAAGACGAAAAAGATTTATATGAATCTCAGCTTACTGTTTTCCTAGATCCAAATGATCCAGAAGTGGCAGCTGAAGCGAAAAAACAAGGCATTCCTGAAGAATGGATTAAAGCAGCACAACAGTCACCAATCTATAAAATGATTATCGATTGGAAAATTGCTCTGCCTCTTCATCCAGAGTACCGTACAATGCCGATGGTTTGGTATATTCCGCCGCTTAGCCCAATTATGAATATGGTGGAAGGGAAAGGCAGTAACTGGCAAGCAGAAGAGATTTTCCCTGCTATCGATAATATGCGTATTCCAATTCAATATTTAGCGAATCTACTCACTGCAGGGGATGAATCGCATATTCGTCTTACATTGAAGAAAATGGCCGTTATGCGAACGCATATGAGAGCATTGCAGATTAATAAAGAACCAAATGAAGCTGTATTAAAAGAACTTGGCTTAACGAAACAGGATGTAGAAGATATGTATCGTCTTCTTGCTATCGCGAAATATAAAGATCGTTTTGTCATCCCGACGTCTCACCGCGAACAAGTTGCAGATTTATATAGCGAACAAGGAAGCTGTGGCCTTTCCTTCACAGGTGGACCAGGCTCTTGTATGACAATTTCTTAAATAAAGGGGGCAGAAAATTATGAAAGAAAGTTTACAAACTGCTTTTTCTTGTTCTTCTTTTCTTCTCTCCTACCCTGAACTAGGGTGGAGAGAAGCTGTAACAGAATTACAAGAAGAGATTGAAGCGATTGAACAGGAAGAAGTTAAAACTTCACTTACAGCATTTATAAAACAAGCGCTAGATAAAACGAATGATCAACTTATTGATAGTTACGTATATACATTTGATTTTGGTAAAAAGACTAATATGTATTTAACGTATATGAACACCGGTGAACAAAGAGAAAGAGGCATTGAATTACTAGAGTTAAAACAGCATTATAAAAAATCTGGTTTTGAAGTAACGGATAAAGAACTACCAGATTATTTACCACTATTACTTGAGTTTTTTGCAAATGCAGATGAACAAGATAGTGAACCGATTATGGGTAAATATAAGGAGAATATACAAGCATTGCATGTTCAGTTAAAAGAAGCAGACAGTATGTATGAACCAATTCTTGGAGCTGTTCTCCTCGCTATCGATACATGGGGTGTACAGACAAATTAGAAAGGAGAGTTGTCAAAATGATGGATCAATTTCTATGGGTGTTGTTTCCCTATATCATTTTTGCAATCTTTATCGGTGGACATATTTTCAGATACAACTATGATCAATTTGGATGGACATCAAAATCTAGTGAACTATTAGAGAAAAAAATGCTCCGAATCGGAAGTCTATTATTCCACTTTGGGATTATGTTCGTAATTGGCGGTCATGTTATGGGGATTTTAATTCCAGAAGCTGTATACCGTTCAATAGGTATTTCTGAGCATATGTATCATGTAGTAGCAATTAGTTTCGGGCTTCCAGCAGGGGTTGCTTCTATCATCGGTTTAATTATATTAACGTACCGCCGCGTAACAGTAAAACGTATCATTGCAACGAGTACAAAGGGAGATTATATTGCGCTTATTTTATTACTTATCGTAATGCTAGCAGGACTTTCTTCAACATTTTTAAATATCGATTCAAAAGGATTTGATTATCGTACAACGATTGGTCCTTGGTTCCGAAGTCTCTTTATTTTCCAACCGAAAGTTGAATATATGATGGAAGTACCAGTTTGGTTTAAAATTCACATTCTTGCAGGGATGGGTCTATTCGCAGTATGGCCATTTACAAGACTTGTACATGTATTTAGTGCCCCAATTAAATATGTAAGCCGTAGTTATGTAATTTACAGAAGACGTATTCCTAATGAGTTGAAAAAATAATACTGCTGTAAACGGATAGGAGCTAATGGTTAAAACGAAACGAGGTCTAATATGGAAGGCCTCGTTTTTGTTTATATAGGGAATAACTGTTAATAAGTAGTTTAAATTGAAAAAAGATTAGCATCTTATTTAGATGCTAATCAATGCTACAAACAGAAGCAGAGCAATCTTCACAAGCAATTTCACATTTTAAAAATTGTAAATCGTGGATTGTAATCTTTCCTTTATGAATCGAAATTGTACCTTGCTTTTTTAATTCATTTAACATTCGATTTACACTTTCACGTGAAGTTGCACAGAAATTAGCAAGTTCTTGATTTGTTAATGGTAAATCGATGAGAATCCCATTTTCTTTTAATACACCGTAACTATTTGTCATTCGTATAAGAGTAGAATACAGGGCACCTTTTTTGCCGTGTAATACTAAATCTCGGAACTTTGTTTGCATTCTTCTTAAATGTTCACTAATCCATTTCATAAATTCAAATACAAGAGCGGGCTTTTCGAGTAATGCTTTTTCTAAGGCTTCACGCTTTATAACTCCTACTTCAACATCTTCAAGGCATTTTGAATTTAATAAATACTTCGCATTGTCCGTGAACAATGTTAATTCTCCAATAATGTCGTATGCCGAACAAATACGGAGTGTCAATTCTTGCCCATCAGCACTTAGTTTACTAATTTGTACTTTTCCGGAGTGGATGATATAGAGTTCAGTTGCTTCCATACCTTCTTGAAAAATAAAACTACCTTTTTTAATTTGCATTTTATATTCAACAGATGCAAGTAATTCTTTTAAATCTTGAGATAATGTCATACTGTTTGCCACAGTGATCACCTTTCTTCTTATAAGCAATACATTTCCTATTTTGAGTGTAAGTATGATGAAAATGCAAGAGCTATTTTAAAAATAAATTGAAATTTCAATGACCGTAAAGGGAAGAGATTTTCAGTTTTTAGTTTGAAAAATGCAATAGACAAAGCGGATGAGAGTAAAGATGTGAACAAAATTCGAACGGATTTGTGAAGAATTTTTGAATGGGGAAAGTAATGTGAGAAAAGTCACATTGAATATGTAACTTCTTTTTTATAATGAAGGCAAATAAAAAACGAAAGCTTACTAAGGATTGCAGCAGAAAAGAAGGGATATAGATGCATGAGAACATGAAAGATTCTTTAAAGCGGCCACTTCAAGATTTACGTATTTCAGTTATTGATCGTTGTAATCTTAGGTGCACATATTGTATGCCTGCTGAAGTGTTCGGACCTGATTACGCTTTTTTAAAGGAAGAG
Organism: Bacillus sp. FG16; assembly: GCF_057809515.1. Taxonomy (NCBI): domain Bacteria; kingdom Bacillati; phylum Bacillota; class Bacilli; order Caryophanales; family Bacillaceae; genus Bacillus; species Bacillus sp. FG16. Next base: position 98,850 of record NZ_JBMDKC010000003.1, on the reverse strand, counting down.
TTTTTATTAACGTTCGATGAAATAGAAAGATTAGCACGATTATTTATAAGTATGGGAGTCAATAAAATTAGGCTTACTGGCGGCGAACCGTTATTGCGTAAAGACTTACCGCAGTTAATCGCAAGACTTGCAAAGTTAGAAGGCTTAAAAGATATTGGGCTCACAACAAACGGTATTCATTTAACGAAACAAGCTAAGGCGTTAAAAGACGCGGGATTAAAACGTGTAAATATTAGTTTAGATGCAATAGAGGATGACGTCTTCAAAAAAATAAATGGACGAAATGTAAGCACAAAACCTGTATTAAAAGGAATTGAAGAAGCGAAGAACGCAGGGTTAGAAGTAAAGGTAAATATGGTCGTAAAAAAAGGAATGAATGATAGTCAAATTCTTCATATGGCTCGTTACTTTAAAGAAAAAGAAATTCAGCTCCGTTTTATAGAGTTTATGGATGTGGGCAGTACAAACGGCTGGAACTTTGAACAAGTTATTACGAAGGAACAATTAATAGAGAAGATTAATCGTGTATATCCGATTGAGCCTGTTAAACCTCGTTACTTTGGAGAGGTTGCGAAAATGTATCGATATGTAGGGAGCGATGCAGAAGTTGGATTTATTACTTCTGTTTCTGAGTCATTTTGTTCTTCTTGTACGAGAGCCCGTATTTCGGCAGACGGTAAGTTTTTTACATGTTTATTTGGAACAAAAGGAACGGATTTGCGAACGCTTCTTCGAGAAAATATTTCTGACGCCTCATTATTAAAAATTTTACAACATACATGGCGATATAGAACAGATCGATATTCAGATGAAAGAACAGTTGAAAGTACAAGTAAACGTCCAAAAGTTGAAATGTCTTACATTGGTGGATAGTGAAAGGCGGAGTTCTTATGCAAGAGCGTTATGCAAGACAAGTATTGTTTTCTAGAATTGGTGAAATGGGACAAAGAAAAATAAGAGAAAAGCATGTGCTCCTAATCGGTGCGGGTGCACTAGGAGCTGCAAATGCAGAAGCTCTTGTTAGAATGGGAATTGGGAAATTGACAATTGCTGACCGTGACTACGTCGAATGTAGTAATTTACAACGGCAACAGTTATATACAGAAGAAGATGCACAGCAGTGCAAACCGAAAGCAATTGCAGCGGCAGAGCATTTAAGAAAGATTAATTCTGAAGTGGAAATTGTACCAGTTGTAACGGATGTCACACTGCAAGAAATAAAAGAGTTAACAAAAGAAGTGGATCTCATAATAGATGCGACTGACAATTTTGATACGCGCCTACTTATAAATGATATTTCACAAAAAGAAAATATACCTTGGATATACGGTGGATGTATTGGAAGTTACGGTGTAACGTATACAATTCTTCCAGGGAAAACACCATGTTTTCGCTGCTTAATGGATCATCCTATGGGCGGTGCAACATGCGATACAGCAGGAATTATTCAACCAGCTGTACAAATGGTCGTTACACATCAAGTAACAGAGGCTATGAAAATATTGGTGGATGATTTCGAGGCGCTAAGAGGGACAATGTTATCATTTGATATTTGGAACAATCAGCATCTCTCATTAAAAGTAAATAGACAGAAGAAAAATACATGTCCATCTTGTGGAAATACACGCACGTATCCAAGTTTAACATTTGAAGCACAGATGAAAACGGAAGTGCTATGTGGACGGAATACGGTTCAAATCCGTCCAGGGATAAAACGTGTTCTTCATTTAGAGGAAGTTCAAAAACGATTACAAAAAAGTGTACATGTCCAAAAAACGCCTTACTTACTATCATTTCTAATTGATGAATATCGTTTCGTTTTATTTACAGACGGTAGGGCATTTATTCATGGAACAAATGATGTGAAAATAGCAAAACGATTATACGCAAAATATATAGGCTGACTAGAAAGTAAGTTTCACGTTCCAAAAACGAGGTGAAAAAAGAATGTTAGAAAAACGTACACCAATCTCAGTGGCAGAAGCAGTTGCACGAGTAATGGAATATGCTTACCAAGGTGAAATAGAAAAGGTTTCTCTTATAGAAAGCTACGGTAGAACGCTTGGAGAAGATGTTATTGCAGATCATGATGTCCCGCATTTTGATCGCTCTCCGTACGACGGGTTTGCGATTCGAGCAGAAGATACGAAAGAAGCCAGTAGCAGTAACCCGATTATGTTTGAAGTAATTGGTGAAATTGGAGCAGGTTTTGTTTTTACAGAAGAAGTGAAAGCATTTCAAGCTGTCCGTATTATGACAGGAGCCGCAATTCCAGCAGGGTGTAATGCGGTTGTTATGTTAGAGCTAACGGAAGCATTTGCAGAAAACGAAAAGACTTATATGGCATTAAAACGCTCTTTCGCTGCTGGTGATAACATTTCTTTTAAAGGAGAAGATGTAAAACAAAATAGCATCCTTGTGAAAAAAGGGACTGTTATTAATCCAGGAGTAGCAGCGCTTCTTGCTACGTTTGGTTATAGTACGGTATATGTTGTAAAACAGCCAGTCATTGGAATTGTAACGACAGGAAGTGAACTGCTCGAAGTACATGAACAATTAAAGCCAGGAAAGATTCGAAATAGTAACTCTTATATGGTAGCTGCTCAAATTGAACGAGCAGGCGGAATTGTACAGTATTATGGGCAATTCGCTGACGATTTTGAGACGTGTTATAACATTGTAAAAAAAGCGATAAAAGAAGTTGATATATTAATTACAACTGGTGGCGTTTCAGTAGGAGACTATGATTATTTACCGGCTATTTATGAGGAATTACAAGCAAATGTACTTTTCAACAAAATAGCGATGCGACCAGGAAGTGTGACAACTGTAGCTGAGCTAGAAGGAAAACTATTATTTGGTCTATCTGGTAATCCATCTGCTTGTTATGTCGGTTGTGAATTATATGTTCGACCAGTCATTGAAACATACTTGCATAAGAAAAATCCCCACTTATATCGTGTAGAAGCAATTTTACAGAAAGACTTTCCAAAAGCAAATCCGTTTACTCGTTTTGTAAGAGGGAGAGTGGAAATTGTAGATGGCCAATTGCAGGTTACACCAGTTGGTTTAGATAAATCTAGCGCAATTTCTTCACTTGCAGAAGCGAATGCATTTATCGTTTTGCCAGGGGGAACGAGAGGATTTGAAGCAGGAATAACTGTTTCGGTACTGTTATTAGAATTAAACGTCGGAAGTGAGTGGCCATGGAAAGAACCACTTCAATCATACAAATAATAGGAAAATAGGTTGCTAATTTATACAAAGATAAGAGGTGCAAGATGACACAAACGTATTATGAAGTAATTGATACACCTATTTCAATTGAAAGTGTTACTAGCAAAGTAATTCGGCGCGAGTGTGGTGCGGTTACTACTTTTATTGGTACTGTCAGAGAATTTACGAAAGGACGTCGCACGTTATATTTAGAGTATGTTGCTTATAAAACAATGGCGGAAAAACAACTTGAGAAGATTGGTACCGAGGTCGAGGAGAAGTGGCCTGGGACATATGTGGCAATTACACATCGCATTGGTACGTTACAAATTTCGGATCTTGCTGTTGTCGTCGCTGTTTCTACACCACACCGGAAAGCTGCATATGAGGCGAACGAATATATTATGGAGCGTATAAAGCAAATGGTGCCGATTTGGAAGAAAGAGTTTTGGGAAGATGGAGAGTCGTGGATAGGCGATCAGTTAGAGAAAACAGCATATAGTAATGGCGAGCCTGGAAAGGAGATGAGAATATGATTGAAGTACTATTATTTGCACATTTGCAAGAAGAAGTAAGTAAGCCAGCATTACACATAGATTGTGAAAATATTACGGTTGCGGAACTCAAGGAAGTCCTCAATAAGAAATACAACGTAGCAATTTCAAGTGAGATAATGGTCGCTATAAATGAAGAGTATGCAAATGAGGATGACATCATTCAAGTTGGCGATGTCGTAGCCATGATTCCGCCAGTAAGTGGTGGTTGATTCTTTTCAGCCTAATCATGTTAGGACGTGATTAGGCTGGAGAGAATGAATATAACTATGCATACATAGGAGGGAACAGGATGAAAAGTCCTAATTTTCAATTAAGTTTACAAACTTCTAATCTAGTTATCGGTTTTATGGTATGGGTCATTTTATCATCATTAATGCCTTATATTAAAGCGGATATTCCATTAACTGCGGGACAAATTTCTATAGTAACAGCAGTACCGGTTATTTTAGGTTCTGTTCTTCGCATTCCAATTGGTTATTGGACAAATCGTTTCGGAGCAAGAAAATTATTCTTTATTAGTTTTATTTTATTATTATTTCCTGTCTTTTATATTAGTGTTGCCAATTCTATGATGGATTTAATTATTGGTGGATTATTTGTCGGAATCGGTGGTGCTGTATTCTCTGTAGGGGTAACTTCTTTACCAAAATACTTTCCGAAAGAGAGTCACGGTTTTGTAAATGGTATTTACGGTGTAGGTAATGCCGGAACAGCAATTACTTCATTTTTAGCGCCTGTTATCGCAACTTCAGTTGGCTGGAGAGCGACAGTACAGTGTTATTTAGTTTTACTTGCAGCATTTGCACTTATGAACTTTTTATTAGGCGATCGTAAAGAGAAAAAGGTGAATACACCATTAATGGAACAAATAAAAGGTGTATATAAAAATGAAAAACTTTGGTTTTTATGTATCTTTTACTTTTTAACATTCGGATCATTTGTCGCATTTACCGTATACTTACCAAACTTTTTAGTATCTCACTTCGGATTAGAGAAAGTAGATGCAGGTATGCGGACAGCTGGATTCATCGTACTCGCAACAATTATGCGCCCAATTGGTGGTTGGCTCGGTGATAAGTTTAATCCATTTAAAATATTAATCTTCGTATTTATCGGTTTAACACTTTCAGGTATTATTTTATCATTTATGCCAAGTATGAACGTGTATACATTTGGTTGCCTACTAGTCGCATTTTGTGCAGGAATCGGAAATGGTACAATCTTCAAACTCGTTCCAATGTACTTCTCTGAACAAGCGGGTATTGTAAATGGACTCGTATCAGCTTTAGGTGGACTAGGAGGATTCTTCCCACCGCTAATTTTAACATTACTATTCCAATTAACAGGTCATTATGCAATTGGATTTATGGCGTTATCAGAAGTCGCACTTGCTTGTTTAATCATTACAGTATGGATGTATAGCCAAGAGAAACTGTTAGTGATGTTAAAGAATCATTAATAAGGAAAAAGAACTGTCCCAAAGTATTTTGGGATGGTTCTTTTTGTAATAGGCTTCAACATGTTTTTATTGCTATCTCAACAAACGCTCGTTTTCTAAAAGAATGTGCTTTTAAAATGAAAAACAGAAGGTTTATGGAATTTTATTTTAAAATATAGAAGTCAAAAGTTATTCAATTAAAGGGTAGATTAGTGAAGGAAATCTTAAATCTATTCTAAAGATCGAACTCATTTTTAGAATGCAAATATTTAATTGAATCGGGATGTTTAGATGAAAAAAAATATAAGTCCACTCAAGATAAACAAGTATCAGGTGTGTGAGGTGGTTTAAGCGACAAGTATGGAATTGATGTAAGTATTCTTCGCATAGTAACTGCAGTATCAGATTTTTTTAGGGCCAAATTTTTTGGTAAGGCTAACGGATATTGTGAAAAAAGTACTCTTAAACTAAAGAATACAGTTTAGTTCGATAAGATAAAGTTATGAATTTGTATAAATAATCCATAATTTTCTTTATGAGTTATATTTGATATGTTAAAGAAAAGAGAGGGGAGGGAAATGAAATAAGAATTTTTGATGAGCATTTTCATATTATTGATTTCAGTTTTCTAATTATTGAGAACTAAGGGTGTTTTCCGATGAATTAAATGTGTCCATATTTAGTAAAGCATTTAATCCAACTAAAATATATTTAGAATGAGGTTTTAAATGTTTGTATTTATTATATTAGACGTAATATTACCGATATTAATATTGATGCTAATTGGTGCAATCTTACAAAGAAAGTTCCAATTTAACTTAAAGCAGCTATCTACACTTATTACTTATTGCTTGATGCCAGCGGCTGTATTTGTGAATATATATGATATTCGTATAGAAACAGGTTTGTTGCTCCAGATAATATACTATTTAATGCTTTATAGTCTGAGTCTGATCATAGTAAGTCATTTCATTTCAAAAATATTAAAGTTAGAAAAAGGAGAAAGTGCAGCTCTAAAAAATAGCATTTCGTTAATGAATTCCGGTAATTATGGGTTACCAGTAAGTCAATTGATTTTCAGTCACAATCCAGTGGGGGTTTCCATTCAAATTTTTATTGTTATTTTCCAGAATCTTTTAACTTATTCGTATGGGATATATAACTTACTATCAGCAACAAAAACAATCGGAAGTATTATTCAATCATTTCTAAGACTGCCTGTATTTCATGCGCTCATATTAGGGCTTTTCTTTCAATCTTTTACAATTCAAATTCCTAATTCTATCTTTATTCCTCTTAATCAGCTTGCAAATGGTTTTGTTGCAATAGCACTCATATTGCTAGGGGCACAATTATCCAACATTAAACTTAATTTTTTCCATCGAGTCATAACATGGGCTTTAATTGGAAGGTTACTGATGGGACCATTATTAGCACTTGTCATGATATACCTACTAAACATCGATGGTATTGTTGCACAATCGTTATTTATTGCAAGTTCTTTTCCTACTTCAAGAAATACATCAACCATTGCTATGGAGTATCAAATAGAACCTGAATTACATGCGCAAATCGTTTTATTTTCAACACTTTTCAGCATTATTACAGTAACTGTCGTTATTTATTTGTCATATATTTTGTTTTGAATATACGTGCAAAAACGAATAGATTTGAGGCGGTAAATGATGGACGGAAATCCCATCGATATGATAAGAAAACGGTTTTTGATATATTGGGTGTCGTTTACAATTGTACAATGTCTGATAATCAAGCGGCTTAATTCAAAAAAAGGAAACTCATTAGGGGTTATTTCGTATGCAAATCTTTAAAGTATTTACATATATACTTGCGAAAAAAGACACAATCTCGCTTGTCATGTAAAGTTACATGAGCTTAGGAGGATAGCAATGGGTGAAAGTGTCAAGTAAGAATTTTATCTTTATTGATTTTATGCGGTTTTTCCTCACAATTGTAATTAAGGGAGATGATTTTAATTTGAGTGAACAGAATATTAGCACAACGGTTTCGGGAGATTTGATTGTTACCCATCTAATTGGCCAGATTAAAACAGAGGATGTGTATGAATGGTTTAATGGTTTCGAGCAGGTTTGTCAGCAATTCATTTCCGAAGGACGGAAATACAAATTGTTGGTGGATAGAAAAGGATACACGCCAAATCATTTTTCTGTTCAAAAAGTATGGAAAGAGAAGTTCTTCAATGAAATCATTTTGAATCATAGTAAGGCAATTGCATTTCTTCTTGAAGAAGGAGAGATACTGAATTATTTACAGCAATCTAATACGAAAGAATCTGTGAGATTTTTTGATGATTATGAACAAGCGCTAATTTGGTTGAATGAATATCCAATATAAAACCTGTATTGAAGCAGTTGCTCTCAAGCAACTGTTTTTTATGTCCGTAATTGTTGCCGTTATTTTTCTTCACAGATTCTTGTCCAATTGCTTGTCTGAGCCTAAAAAACGAAACTAAAGCAAAAAGAACAAACGCCTCTAAATACGTTTGTTCAAAGTTAATTACTATTTTAGCTGAGTGATAGATTACAATTTGTGAGTACGAGAAAGCTTTTTTATAAGTTTAGGAAGTATAGATGTTAATTCCTTTTTCATACGCTTCGTAAACGATGGATCCCTACCTGAAGTTGAAATAGTGACAACATATTCATCATTTCGAATGACACCAGGCGTGTGAAATGATGATTCTGTACCATCACTTACAACGTTAACCCATTGAAAATCATGGGCGGCCTGTTTGACCATCATATTTACAGTATGTTGATTTGTAGCTGCATAAATAAGGTGGGCATCTTTAATATCATCATTAGAAAAAGTTTTTTTCTTCCAAGTAATATAAGGAAGCTCCTTCATTTCCTCGCAAATTTCTGGGCTGATAACAGTGACAAAAGCGCCTGTATCCTTTAATCCAGACGCTTTTCGATATGCAATTTTACCTCCACCAATGATAACGACCACTTTATTTTGTAGATTAAACATAAGAGGGTACATGTTATACATATATGCATTCCTCCATTCGTTCTAATAATGTTAACTTCATGTATGTATCAAACTGAAGACAGTTACAAGTCGTAACGTGATCATATTTTTTTGCATGTAATTTAATTTTTTGAAGTAATAATCCGGTAAAGAGAAGGTACGGCATGACATATACGTGGGACGCCGTCGATGTTATAGCCTTGAGCTCAGCAGTAAAAGAGGGAGTTCCTTTCGTTAAAAAAGAACAGGATACTGGCATACCGAGTTTTCGCTCGATGGCTGCTCCGATTTGTTGTAATTCATGTATCGGTTGTGGATCACTGCTGCCTCGTCCTACGAGTAAAATACTACTATTTTGCATTGGCATAGCTTCACGTATTCTTTTCACTACAAGTTCCACCATATGTGGATGTGTACTAAAAGGAGGTACAACTGAAAATGTTATTTGTGGATATTTCTTTTGTAGTTGCTCTATTTCAAAAGGAATATCACATTTATAGTGAGCTGCTGCAAATAATAAAACAGGTACAATCATTATTTCAGTTACTCCCTCTAGTATCGTTTCTGTAACTGCATCCGAAATAGTAGGTGTCGTTAGTTCTAGAAAAGCTATTTTTTGAATTCTTTCGTTTCGCTCTTTCATAACAGATTGAATAAATTGAATGAATTGTTCATTACCTTCTTGTAGCCGGCTCCCATGTCCAACATATACAATTCCTTTCATTGTCTCACCATGTCTTTCTCCACAAGAGTTTCTTGTAATTGATGATCTACGTTATGAAACCCAACTTTATTTGCATAGTGTAAAGTTGGAACGTCGGTATACGAGAATGGGAGAGTAAGAATATTGATAAAGCCAAGGCGTTTTATTTCTGCTAGAAACGTATCAATAGAAGCACGACCTTCATATACAATGCTATCCCATGAGAATTCAGAAAGCATACGTGAATGAATTTCATCGAAGCGATGATCAATTGTGTACTCATGAGTCATCATATAGGAACCAGCACCAATTTTTTCTTGAATAACAGCAATTCGGTTAATGTTTCGTCCTAAATAAATCGTTGAATTCGAAGAAAATTGCGCAGGTTTACTTAACAATCCATATTGCATGAGCTTTTCTTGAATAGAAAGGTTCATATACTGAAGTTCTGCCTGTAAGGAACGAATATCTTTATGATATTTACTGCATGATTGCATTAAGATGTCTACACTGTCAGCGGAACAAAATACAAGACGATCAACGCTGAAAATCTTATTGATTTGTTCAGAGGTTAATGTATATTCTTTCTTTTTGAAAGTTGGAATTTGATATATTTCTGCACCGGACTCTTGTAACATTTGCTTTATTGCGCTTTTTTTATTTGTTGCAGATGCAAATAAAACTTTCTTGCCGTGCAATGCCTTGCGTTCTTTCCAAGCGATTTGATTACGTAAGGAAACGACATCACCAACAATTGTCATAGAAGGATTAGAAATATTTTCGTTTTTGACAATAGAAACAATGGTAGACAGTGTTCCTGTGACAACGCGCTGTTTACCAGTTGTACCCCATTCAATGACTGCTACTGGCGTATCTTCTTTTTTTCCTGCTTGTAGTAAGTTTTCACAAATTGTAGGTAAGTTTTTTATACCCATGTAGTAGGCAATCGTGTCGCTATTGTGAGATGAATTATATTTTCCATGATCGGTTAAAGGACCTTTTGCATGTCCGGTTAATAAAGTGACACTATTACTGTAGTCACGGTGGGTGAGGGGAATACCTGCGTAGCTACTAGCGGCGATGCTAGATGTAATACCTGGTATAATTTCATATGGAATATTTGCTGCTGCTAAAGTTTCTGCTTCTTCACCAACACGGCCAAAAATAGATGGATCTCCGCCTTTTAAGCGGACTACGATTTTTCCTTCTTTCGCAAATTGAAGGAGGTGTGCGTTAATCATTTCTTGCCGCATAGTATGATTCTTTGGCATTTTTCCGCAATAAATAAGTTCACATGTTTCTTTTGTATAATTAAGAAAGGAAGGGTTTAATAAGCGGTCATATAAGACGATATCTGCACGATTTAAGCACTCTATCGCTTTTTTTGTAATAAGCCCTTCATCACCTGGTCCTGCACCAACTAAATATACATATCCGTTCATATTCGCACCTCGTCTATTTTTATTTAAAAGGAAGCCAGAGAAGGCTTCCTTTTGTAAATTACATGTATATATAAATATCCCCGTCAATAACTTCTACTTCATACGTTTGAATACAACCGTCATCAGGTTTTTGAACTTCACCTGTTAGTAGTGAAATTTTCCAATCATGTAGTGGACAAAAGACGAATTCTCCAGATACAATACCTTCCGCTAATGGCCCGTTTTTATGAGGACAACGATTTTCTACAGCTCGAATATCGCCATTTGAAAGGCGGAATAGGGCGAAAGACATACCTTTCATTTGCACCTCTTTACCGATTTGAATAGGAAGGTCTTCTGCACGCATAACTTTTATTTTTTCTTTCGTTTGTATCATATAGGTCACAGCTCCTTATTTCACAGTTTCTACTTCATACATCGCTTTTAATGATTTCGTTTCTAGTGCTTGTCCCCATGCTTCTTTATATGTGCCACGAGCTTTTTGGAAACGTTCATTTAACTTAGTGACCATATTTGCATCTTGCAGTATTTCTTTTATGCGATCGAAGCCTAAACGTTCTGTCCAGTAGGCAGTTCGCTCTCCGTAAATACCAGTTTCACGATAATATTGCATGTAAGCTGTAGCGATGCGAAGGACATCATCTTCAGTAGGGACAATCATTACAAAATCAGCTTCACGTACTTCTGTACCACCATTTCCGCCAATATAAAGTTGATATCCATTTTCGACACAAACAACGCCAAAATCTTTCGTCAGTACTTCCGCACAGTTACGCGGACAACCGGTTACACCCATTTTCATTTTATGAGGTGTATCTACCATTTCTAATGATTGTTCAAGCAACATACCAAGTCTTAATGAATCTTTCGTACCGAAACGGCAAAAACGAGAGCCAACACATGATTTTACATTACGAAGAGATTTTGAATACGCATATCCAGAAGTCATATTTAAGTCAGCCCATACGTTAGGTAAATCTTGTTTCTTGACACCGTATAAGCCAATTCGGCTTGCACCGGTAATTTTCACAAGTGGAACATCATACTTCTTCGCAACTTCAGCAATTTTCATTAAATCATCTGCTGTTGTAACGCCTCCGTACATACGTGGAATAACAGAGAATGTACCATCGTGCTGGATGTTACCATTCATTCTTTCATTAACGAAACGGGACGATTTATCATCTTCATATTCTTCTGGAATCGCCATACGTAAATAGTAGTTTAAAGCAGGGCGGCATTTCGAACAGCCGTCTTCATGTGCAAAACCAAGAACATTTCGTACTTCTTTTGGAGATTTTAAGCCTTTCTCGTGAATGGCCGCTACGACTTCATCACGGGATAAAGGTGTACATCCACACATACCGGCAGATTGCGCTGAGGCATCAAAAGCATCTCCAAGTGTATGAGATAAAACTTGTTCCACAAGCGGACGACATTTGCCACAAGACCCTGCGGCTTTCGTACAGCCTTTAACTTCTTCAAAAGTCGTTAACTCTTGTTCTAAAATGGCGTGAACGATTGTACCTTTCGTAACACCATTACATCCGCAAATCGTGTCATCAGCACTCATAGTAGCAACGTCAAGTTCACTTTCTTCACCAGCTTTGTGAAGAAGAGAAGCGGCTGTATATTCTTGTATATCTTCTTCTTTCTTTAACATGCTAAAGAGGCGTGTACCGTCAGCCGTGTCACCATATAAAACGATACCGACGACTTTATTATCACGAATTAATACTTTTTTATAGGAACGTTTACATTCATCAAAGATGGATATTGCTTTCGTTTGATCATCTTCATAAATTTGACCAGCAGAGAATAAATCACAACCAGCAACTTTTAATTGCGTACCGACGATACTACCCGAATATCCATCAGTTTGTAAATTCGTTATATGTTTTGCTAATATCGCACCTTGTTCATAAAGAGGAGCAACAAGTCCATATGCGATACCGTCATGTTCCGCACATTCTCCAACTGCATAAATGGACTCATTATTTGTTAGCATATAGTCATTGACTACAATACCGCGATTTACAATTAAACCAGCATCTTTTGCTATTTGCGTATTTGGGCGTATTCCGACAGCCATTACGATTAAATCACAATCTACAACTTCACCATCTTCAAATTGAATGCCCTCAACATGGTCTGTACCAAGAATCTTTACAGTTTTCTTTTCCGTTAAAAACTTCATGCCTTGCGCTTCTAAATCTTCGCGTAATAGAGAAGCTGCTTTCGTATCTAGTTGCTGCTCCATTAAGTTTGGCATTAAATGAACAACATGTACGTCCATCCCTAAGTCAATAAGACCTCTTGCGGCTTCTAAACCAAGTAACCCACCACCAATAACAACGGCCTTTTTCTTTTCTTTAGCGGTGTCTATCATAAATTGTGTATCTTCAATTGTTCGAAATCCTGTTACACCAGGAAGAGTAGAACCTTCAACAGGTAAAATAAAAGCACTAGAACCTGTTGCGATAATAAGTTTGTCATATGTAAGAGTACGATTTTTTTCTGTGACAATGACTTTTTCTTCTCGGTCAATACTTTGAACTCTTTCGTTTGTATATAAAGTTATCTCATTCTCTTCGTACCAACTATATTCATTCATAATGATATCTTGCATATTTGTTTTGCCTTGTAAAACGTGAGAGAGCATAATGCGATTGTAGTTTGGATGCGGTTCATCTCCAAAAATAGTAATCTCATATGAATCACTACTATGTTTTAATATTTCTTCCATACAGCGTATGCCAGCCATACCATTTCCGATCATAATTAAACGTTTTTTCATTTTCGTTTCCCCTTTTTCTGTGAAATGTTGAACAAAGGATTATATTTCTATTATAGAAAATCAAAAAAAGGGGAGATGTGATATTTATCACATTTTTATAATGATTCACAAATTGTTAAAATTCGGATTTATTCGAGAGGGATGTGTATATTCTTTACCAAATGAAAAAACAGGACATAAGTATGTATACTCATGTCCTGCACTTGATTTATACTCTCGTAATTGCACGTGGAAATAAAATGTTATTTTCTAAATGAATATGTTCAAATAAATCAGACTCTAGTGCTTCAAGGCGTTGGTAAACAAGTCGATAAGTGCCGCAAGCTCCTTCTGGAGGAGTAAAGTCATTTGTAACTTTACGAAGCTCTTTAATAATGTTGCCTGCGTGGTTATGTTCATTTTCCAACTCATCTACTACTTTACGTAATTTCACATAGTTTTCTTCAATTGGATTTTGTTCAAATTCTAAAATTAATGGAAAATCTTCTGTTTCTTCTTTAATTAAATGTTGTTCTAATTCCATCTTTAATTCGTGAAATAGCTTATGAATTTGAGCTAAGTGAGGCTGACTTGCTCCGTGGACGCGTAATACTTTTGTCACATACGGACTTAACTGTGGTAATTCTTCATTTAAATAGCGATGATGCTTATTTATAACATAATCAATCAATTCACGATAAGAAGCATTTTTCCAATCAATTTCAGATTCGTTTAATCGTTTCGTATTATTATAAAGCGTATTTAACTCTGTAAGTACTTCTGTTGCTGATAAATTTCTTTCATGAATTGCATCAATAAGTGGTTTATTGCCACCACAACAAAAGTCTATTCTATATGATTTAAAAAGATCACTAGCTTTCGGGAATTGTGTAACGATCTCACCGACAATAGAAGTTTCAGTAAATGCATGTTTCATATGAACGCCTCCATAAAGTTTGAATGTAATAACTAAATTAAGAATAGCGATAAATTAAAATCTATGTAGTGATTGAAATCACTTATTCTGTGTCGTTTTTGAGAATAATAAGAAGAATGTTATTAAAATAAGGGGGAAAGTAATAAGTGGTAATATTTTGCGTTAATAAAAAAGAAGCTTAGTAGAAGCTTCTTTTTTATTACTATTTTTCACATGCAATTCCATCGCCATCACGATCAAGATGAGAGCTATAACCTGGTTGCCCTTTATGTAAAGGGGCTTTCCCAGCTGCTCTAACTGCAGCACAATTTTTGTAGTATGCACTACTAGTATTTCCTGAAGCGGGTTGTGTTTGAGTTTGCTGTACTTTTTGCTCTTCTTGTTGTTTACGAGCCTGTTCATCAGCCTGACGTTTTTGTTCTTCTTGTTGTTTACGAGCTTGTTCATCAGCTTGTCGTTTTTGTTCTTCTTGTTGCTTACGAGCCTGTTCATCAGCTAGACGTTTTTCATCTTCTTGTTTACGAGCTTGTTCATCAGCCTGACGTTTTTCATCTTGTTGCTTACGAGCTTGTTCCTCGGCTAGACGTTTTTCATCTTCTTGTTTACGAGCTTGTTCCTCGGCTAGACGCTTCTCATCTTCTTGCTTTTGAGTTTTTTCATCCGCCTCTTTCTTTTCTAGTTCTTTTTTCTGTTCGCTATTTTTTTGTTCTTCATTGTTAGAGGCAACTTTTGTACTAGTTGCTGTCGTTTTTTCAGAAGAAGGAGCTGAAATACCTAATAGCGCAACAAAAATGACAAATAATACGGCTGTAATAATAAATTGTTTTTTCGCTACACCTGTCTTCTTAATAACAGATAATATTGCAAGTACAAGGAAGAATATAAATAGAATGAAACTTAAAATAGCAAAAAATTCGATGACTGGATGTTCAGATGTTGTTGTACCGGTCACTATTAATATAATTGAAATCATAAAAAGAATAACGGTAGGACGACCATATTGTTTTGCTTTTCCATTTTTCTTAAAGAATGAAATGATACATAAGATTAAAAGAATAAAAGCAATAAAAAATAAAGCTGCACCAATATTACTCAAAACCTCCATTTTCATACCTCCATTTGCAAGATTTTCTTTATTGATTATATAGGAACTTATTGGATATTACACGTATTATATAAATTTAGAAAATTAATATTTTTACTAGACCTATAAACATTTATTTTATATATAAGGAAAAATAGATATATTTCCTATTACTTTTTGAAAGAGATTTCATAAATTATAGTATATCGATTGAAAGGAGGAGATTTGAATGGAATTTCAATTGTTGGTAACTTGTATATTACAAGAAGGTAATGCTTACTTTTTAGTAACGAAGGTAGACGATGTTATTACGTTAAAAGTACCGATTACTGCGGGAGTAGCAGGTTTATTTTTAGCTTTAGGTGTACCAAGATGTTCTTAATTTAAATCTCTATAGTAGAAGAGGAAGGGACATGCCTTTCTTTTCTACTATTACATAATGTAATTATGTAAACTTAAATATCATATTTGTGATAGCACGTTTGAAATGGACATGCATATACTATAATGTTTCATTGGATGTTAGCGGTGAAAGGTAGTTTTAATAAGTGCATCCAGTGATGTTTTTAAGTTATGAAAATAAAAGAGGTGCTATTATATATGAAAAGAAAAACATTGGATATTCCAGTTACATTGCGAAGAGAGTGGTTTTTAATAGAGTTAGCTCATTTAACGAAAAAATATGGAATTGAAATTGCAACTAGCAAAATGGATGCTGCACCGTTTTTAAGAGATCAAGTTACGGAGTCAAAGATAGGGGAAGGGCTACAATACGATAAATATGATGATGAGTATATAATTGAAAATTAAAGGGTAACAACAAAATTAAATTAATTTATAACAAAATATAAAATAAAGCAGATTCTAAATATAGAATCTGCTTTATTATGAAATACTTGTAGTCAACTAGCCTCTTTCTAGTGTTTTTCCTACATATTTCTCTTGCGTTATTCCAAAAGAGTCACGAAGAATGCGAGCATAATCTTTAGATTCTATTGGTCGTTTATTTTTGGTGCCTTTAAAGGTTTCTGTATAATTTTTATTTGTTAATGATATGTGACCATAAGTAGTTAATTTACAAGTGATAGCTCCTTTATTAAAAGGAGATTCTTTATGCTCTACAATCACTTTTTGAATGTTATTCACTTTTTTCTCATCTATTGGATCTAAAGTGAAAGCATAGCCTATTTTCCATGCATTTGAAGGTTCAGATTGTAAGAAACTTGTAGATTCTCCGTTAGCTCCTTTTCTCATTTCTAAAATATGCGTACCTTTTCGAGTATTTCGCTTACGAATTCGATATTCTCCTGTTTGAGAGGAGATGACTTCTCCGTTAAAAGGGACTGGATGTAAAGGGAGATGAGATGCAAAACCTGCATCCACAACATAATCTTTATCCTCATGACTTAATATGATAATGACATGACCATCATCGGGTTTCCATATATTATCGTACAGATTATAAACAGTACCGGCTACTTTGTATACTTGAAACCCACAATCAATTAAAAAATAATACAATAAGGAGTTTAATTCATAACACAGTCCACCTCGTTTTTGAATAAGTAACTTTTCTATTAAGTTATCTTTTGAAATATTTTTAATAGTACCAGCCATAATATCAAGATTTTCATAGGGGAGAATCATTCCCATTTTTAATAAGATTTCATCTAAATCATCAAATGTTATTACTTTTGCAGGAATTTTTAATCGTTTAAAAAACTCCTTTTGTAAATTGGTCATCATAAAGCATTCTCCTTTCTTTTTACAGAATTTTCTTCTGCTCACCGATAGGTTAGTACTTCTAAAAAGTTAATTCAAGTGCGCGAAAATTATCATAATATATGTTTCTGGAAATGTGATTTTCTATTCGGAAATTTCAGTTTAATTTTTAATCGTAGGAAAGTCTTATAATATAAGCTCCTTTAAAATTAGTTTGTATTTAATGAAAAGAAAATACATATCTTTATTATATTTTTAAATAACTAACTAGTAATAAAGTGTTTTTTCACTAAAATTTTTTCAAGATTTGTATGCTTTATATAAACAATAATGATTTAAAAAATATCTGGATGTAACGAAGTTAACAATTATTGAGAAACTTTTTTGTCGTATTCTATCAAAAGGAAGAGGTAGAAACAAAGAGAATAACGAGAGTTAAGGAAGAGGGTATACAACTAGTAACCTTCTAAAAATAGGGCTAACATCTTTTTAAAATAAAAGATTAGCTATTATTAAGGAAGGGAAAATATAAAATATTATAAAGAACACCTTCTTTCAAAAAAATAGGGGGAGTAATATGCGACTGATGAGAAGATTTGTGGCCTTACTAATTGTATTTTTTATCATGGCTCCAACGATTAGCACAAATGTACAGGCAGAAGTTGTAAAAGAGCTTGGAAAGGGGTTTCCTGATACAGAAGTATTCACACCTGGAGAATGGTTTTTAGGCCAAACACCTGCTAATTATGATGAGAATAAACCACCAATTCTCTTTGTACAAGGAAGAAATGGTAATGCTGATAGTTGGTATGGAAAGACAGTATATCATGATATAAATGATATGTATGATTATGCTTTGAAAGCAGGCTATCAAACAGTGTTTATACAATTATATGATGCTGCTGGGAAAGGTTCGGCTAGTCAGTGGGATAACGGAAAATTGTTAGCACAAAAACTTGAAGAAATATATAATCATTTCGGTAAAAAAGTTAATATTGTAGCACATAGTAAAGGTGGTATTGATACACAAGCCGCATTAGTTGAATATGGTGCGAATCGATTTGTTGGAAATGTTATTACACTTGCTACACCGCATCACGGCTCAAATTTAGCAGATTTATCATATAGTTGGTGGGCAGGGTGGCTTGCTTCTATATTAGGTCAAAAAGATGATGGTACGTATTCGTTACAAATAGGTGAAATGGCAAAGTTTCGTTCAACAATAGATAACAACCCAGCAGCTAAATTAAACCGTTACTATACGGCTACTGGGACTAGCTGGGGGCCAACATTTTCTGCATTATCTATGGGCGGGTTATATTTATCATCGTACGGTTCAAATGATGGACTAGTAAATGAATGGAGTGCGAAGCTATCGTACGGTACACATTTATTTACAGATTCAAGATTTGATCATGACAATATAAGAAAAGGATCAGCTGTTTTTGCACGAATTGAACCATATTTACGTACGACAAATGTGGGGTTACCAGATTTAGTAGCATCCAGCACTAGTTCAAATGAAAATCTAGAACAATTAAATACAACTTCAAATCAAAATATTTTAGGAGGGGAATTACCACAAAATCAGTGGATAGAGCAAAGTATTTCTGTTGATAAAAAGGCTGAAGGAATAGTTTCTGTACTAACAGCTTCTTCTGATGTAGAAGTACAAATGGTATCTCCAAAAGGAAAAATCTATGCAAACAAAGATAGCGCTATAACTACTGGTGAAGGCGAATCTTTCTTTAATGGGGCGACAATTAGAACATTTAAGTTTGATAAATTGGAAGTAGGCGAATGGAAAATCAAAATGATGGCGAAGCAGTCGAAAGATGCATATTTAGTTGTAAGCGATTACAAGAATGACGCGCCATTTGTTCTTCAAATGCCTACAAAAGTTAAAGTAAATAAACCTGAGTATAAACTGAAAAAATCACCAGTGGCACCTGAAATGAAAGGGGATCTTTCCATAACCGTAAGAGTCGTTAATAAAGATGGTAACTTAGTCTCTGAATTTAATGAATTACAAAATGTTAATACGAATACATTTACAGGTGCTTTGAAAGATATAAAACAACCGGGAGTATATAACGTTACGATGGATATAAAAGGGATGAATAAAGAAGGGAAACCATATAATCGTACGATTGTTAAGTCGGTTTATGTAGAGAAATAAGGAAGAATAAATAAGCATAATATAAAAGTGCAGAAATCTTGTGTTAGAAAGAATTCTGCACTTTTTTTGCGTGATGAGAGATAATAAAAGTCGAAGAAAACTGTTATTCAATAAAAAAAGATGCTGAAATAGCATCTGAATGTGAAGAAATAATATTAACTTAGTTTTGTAACTGTTAATTCAACTGAATTTATACCATTGTCACAAGTTACAATACTTTGACGATTAAAGCCACTATTATTTCTAAGTTGAAGAGTTGAATTAGCTGGCACTGTAACAATCGTTTCGCCAACGAGTTGAAGACATTCGTTATTTGATGAAGTATTCATTTGAATAGCGAAGTCACCTTGACTATTAGCAAGTGGATTGTTATTTAAAAATATAGTTATGACTGGGATATGTGGAAATACAGGATTTAAAGTAGTATTAATACTGGAAATGAACGAAACTCTATAATCACCAGCTTGTCTAAATTGTATAGTAGTAGGGTTTAGTAAGGAAACGCCTCCTGCTAAAGGTCCAACGTGATTAAATGGAAAAGGGTTGCCAAAAGGAACAGTTATAAATTCAGTTTGCCAAAAAGTTCCGTATGCAGGACAGATTCGTTTATGTGAATGGTCACATGAACATTTTTTATTTGAACTGGAAGAAGATTTGCATGAGCATTTTTTATACGAGTTTGAAGAATGATAGTATGAACCCAATATATTACCTCCTATTCTTAATAAATGTAAAACACATAATAGTTTATGAAAATGAATCACAATTGGCGTGTATGCTTGTACTATAAAAGGAGATAGATTTGAAATATAAAGTGCTCAAATGATGAAATATAGTATTGGGGTATTACCTGTAACACTTTTTGAAGATGATAAGGTTCATAATTTGATAGAAAAATGAATGGGATTTCTAAATGGATTGAAGTAACGAGGAAACGTTTATCCCGCTATTTTCCGGGCAGTAAGACCCTCATCTCAAAGTTTAGCGAAAGCAAAGAAGTTAGGTGGGGGATGAACAAAACCCCCACTCATTAAAGTTTCACTTTACTATATTAATTTCGTCTGACAAACAGTAATATTATCTTTTGCTGAATGGATGTTATCGTTTGGTGAAGTTATGATATTTAATCGTATGTATATTAGATTATTTAGTTTATTTTTTTTATTTTATTTGTGTAGCTGGGCAGGAAGAAGTCAGAAAATATAGAATAAATGTACATATGAAGCATCGTTTGTTTTTGGTGTGAATAGTAATTAAAGATACGCTAAAATATTTAAAATTGTAACGAAAGAGAGATTAAATAATAGAGGGAGCAACTTACATGGAAAATATATTAAAGGTATCTTCAAAATCAAGCCCAAATTCAGTCGCGGGTGCAATAGCGGGTGTACTAAGAACAAGTGGTAATGTGGAAATTCAAGCGATTGGGGCTGGAGCTATAAATCAAGCGATTAAAGCAATTGCGATTGCGAGAGGGTTCGTCGCTCCAAGTGGTATTGACTTAGCTTTTGTTCCAGCGTTTCAAGAGATTTCTATCAATAATGAAGAAAGAACAGCGATTAAATTAATTGTAGGCCCTAGAAAGAAAAGGTCTTAGTAGAAGAGAGTGTTACTATAAGGGGAAAAGACCAATAGACTTCCCAGGTTAGATACGTTATTTTATGTAACCGATCCTTGGGTGTGGACACGGCATTATACCGGACGCATGTCTGTTAATTTTTCCTTAAATTTAGCGCGTGTTCTAGATACTTAAAAATGCCAAATCCTTTGTAATATAAGGGATTTGGCATTTTTGATGTTTTTAAAAATAAACATCCCTAAAACTGCTCATTCTTCTCCCAAGATTCTACGATATAATGAGCAATCGTCGGATTGAAGCCTTTACCAACTAAAAACATAATCGCAGCAACTTCTGTTAATGCGTGTTCGTGTGATGTATGTTTTGCTTCATTTAAACCGTAATCTACCCATGGTTTTACGAAATCTAGTACGGGTTTCTTGAAAGGTAAAAACTGTGTACCGACAACTTGTTGAATTTGTTGTTGTGTTGGTTCAGTAATTGGTCCAGGTGGTAAGATTTGTGGTTGTGTAATGTCTAATGTTGGTCCAGGCGGTAAAATTTGTGGCTGCGTTGGATCTATTGTTGGTGGTTTAGGTGGTGAGACACGTGCGTCGTAGTTTGGTTGATACATTTGTTGTTGGTATTGCGGTTGTTGTGGTCGAGTTGTGTATGGGTTTTGTGGTGCTGCATATGGATTTTGTTGATATGGTTGTTCTTGGTTTTGTGGTGCTGCATATGGATTTTGCTGATATGGTTGTTCTTGGTTTTGTGGTACCGCATATGGATTTTGAGGATATTCATAATTTGGACGTGTTTCATATGGATTTTGTGGAAATTCAGTTTCTTGATTTTGCGTTGTTGCATATGGGTTTTCGTCATATTGTTGTTCTTGCTGTTGTAACTCTTGTTCTTCGTATTGTTCTGTGTATCTTTGTTCTTGTTGTTGAGGGTAAAATGGTTGCCTTGGATAAGGCGGTTGATTATTATAGAACATATTTATTCCTCCTTCATGAAGATGCTTACCACTCAGTGTATGGGCGGACAAGAAAATATGTGATGAAAAAATGCGGGCGTGTTACAATAAGTAACTGGGTGAAGATAAAATGACAAAACAAGAAAAGATTCAAAAAACAATTACTTTTGTAAAACATATTTTAGAAAAAGATGCGAGTGGGCATGATTGGTATCATATTGAACGTGTACATAAACTGGCGATTTCTTTATCCGAGCAAGAAGGTGGAAATCGTTTTATAATTGAAATGGCAGCATTACTTCACGATGTGGCAGATGAGAAGTTAAATGAAAGTGAAGAAGAAGGAATGAAAAAAGTTTCTGATTGGTTAGAAGAGTTACATGTGGAAGAAAAGGAAAGTAAACATGTTCTTCATATCATCGCCAATATGTCTTATAAAGGTGGTCATGGCGGTAAAGTGGATTCACTTGAAGGGAAGCTTGTTCAAGATGCGGATCGCTTAGACGCCCTTGGAGCAATTGGAATAGCTCGCACATTTGCGTATGGTGGAGCGAAAGGGAGATTAATGTATGATCCAACTATTCCTCCGCGTGAAGTGATGACGAAAGATGAATATAGAAAAAATAACGATCCATCTTTAAATCATTTTTATGAAAAACTTTTGAAATTAAAAGATTTAATGAATACGAATGCAGCAAAACAAGAGGCTGAAATTCGTCATCGTTATATGGAACAGTTTATTGAACAATTTATGAAAGAGTGGAATGCACAAATATGAAAATGTTAACTGTGGAGAACTTATCAAAATCATATGGAGAAAAGCCGTTATTTAATGGATTATCATGTAGTATTACAGAAGGACAACGTGTTGGAATTATCGGTGTAAACGGAACGGGTAAATCGACATTATTAAAAATAATTGCAGGATTAGAAACCCCTGATACAGGTGATATGACGCATTCACGTGGGTATACAATTAGTTATTTATCACAGCAACCAGAGTTTGATGAAAAACTAACAGTATTAGAGCAAGTGTTCCATGGTGATACACCTTTAATTCGTCTTCTTCGTGATTATGAAAAAGCACTATTACATATCGAAAAAGATCCAAGTAATGAAAAAGTACAGGAACAATTATTTGCAGTGCAGCAACGTATGGATGCAATGAGTGCGTGGGAAGCAAATGCAAGTGCGAAATCTCTTTTAACGAAATTAGGAATTACAGATTTCACTGCAATTGTTGGGAATTTATCTGGTGGACAGAAAAAACGTATCGCAATGGCACAATGTTTTATTGAAACACCTGATTTATTAATTTTAGACGAGCCTACGAACCATCTTGACCATGAGACAGTTGAATGGTTAGAAGAATATTTAGCAAGATATACAGGTGCGGTATTACTTGTAACCCATGATCGTTATTTCTTAGATCGTGTGACGAACCGTATTTTTGAATTAGATAATGGTAAACTATATAGCTACGAAGGAAACTATAGTACATTTTTAGAAGCGAAAGCACTTCGTGAAGAACAAGAATTGGCACAAGAATCGAAACGCCAAAATTTATATCGTCGTGAACTTGCTTGGATTCGTCGTGGTGCAAAAGCCCGTTCTACGAAACAAAAGGCGCGTATTCAGCGTTTTGATGAGCTAAAGGAACAAGAAGGACCAGCTGCAAAACAGTCAGTTGATATTGCACTAAGTGGAAGCCGTCTAGGAAAGAAAGTACTTGAGTTAAAAGATGTAACGAAAAAATTTGGCGATAAGACGGTATTACATAATTTTAATCATATTGTGAAACCGGGTGATCGTATTGGAATTATTGGAGCGAATGGAAGCGGGAAATCTTCCCTATTGAATATGCTTGCAGGTAAGTTATCTCCTGATAGTGGTGAAGTTGAAGTAGGACAAACTGTAAAAGTTGCTTATTATACGCAAGAAAATGAAGAGATGAATTTAAATCAGCGTATGATTGAATACATTAAAGAGATTGCAGAAGTTATTCATACAACAGATGGAAAAGTAATTGGTGCATCTCAAATGTTAGAACGTTTCTTATTCCCGACTCATTCACATGGTACACCGCTTGGTAAACTATCTGGTGGTGAAAGAAGACGTTTATATTTATTACGTATTTTAATGGGAGAACCAAACGTACTTTTACTTGATGAACCTACGAATGATCTAGATACACAAACATTAACAGTACTAGAAGATTATTTAGAAGATTTCCCAGGTGTCGTTTTAACTGTATCGCATGACCGTTACTTCTTAGATAAAGTAGTAGATGAACTGTTCATCTTTACTGGCGGAGGCGAAGTGCGTGAGTTCCTAGGTAGTTATACAGATTATTTAGAAATGGAAAAAACGAGAGAACTTATGGAGAAAGCGGAAGTTCAAAAAGAGAAAAAAGTAGTAGAAGAAGCTCCAAAACAACAACGTAAACGTAAACTTTCATACAATGAGCAGCGTGAATGGGAAACGATTGAAGATACAATTGCCGAACTTGAAGAAAAAATTGAGTCAATTGGAGAAGAACTTGCGAAAGTTGGATCTGACTTCACAAAGGCACAAGAATTATCTGAAGCACAGCAGAAAACAGAAGAAGAGCTAGAAAAAAAGATGGAAAGATGGAGTGAACTATCAGACATCGTTGAAGGATTAAAATAAAAACAAGCTGCATATATTGAAAAGTAAAGAGAAAAACTTTACACTATTGGTAGAACCTATTTTAGGAGGGAAAAAATGAGAACATCTAATCCAATGTTGAAAAAAGAGGCATTCCGTAAAGAGGGAGCAAGCGCTTCTGCGATGACGATTGGCGGAACAGTAGGCAAAACGTTCATTATGCTTATCTTGCTACTTGCAACGTCTGTCTATTCATACATACAGATGATGCAGGGGACGATGAAGATGCCAGTATTAATTGGTGCTTTAATCGTTGCGGCAATCATCGCATTTGCGTCTATGTTCTTCCCGCGTATTTCACCTTTTGGTGCACCAATCTATGCGGCGGTAGAAGGGGTTGTGTTAGGAAGTATTTCAGCAGTTTATACAATGAAATTTGGCGATTCTATCGTTTTAAATGCTGTATTACTAACAATCTCAATTCTATTTGCAATGTTAGTGTTATATGCAACACGCGTAGTAAAAGTAACGGATAAATTCCGTACAGGCGTTATGGCAGCAACACTCGGAATTATGGTTATGTATTTAGTCGTATTCCTACTAAATATGTTTGGTGTAACTGTTCCATACATTCACCAAGGTGGTACAATCGGTATTATTATTAGTGCAGTTGTTATTGTAGTTGCTGCATTAAACTTATTACTAGATTTCGATTTAATCGAAAATGGTGTACGTAGTCAAGCTCCGAAATATATGGAGTGGTACACTGCAATGGGACTAATGCTTACATTAGTTTGGTTATACTTAGAAATTCTTCGTTTCGTTTCTTACTTTACGAAAAATGACTAATAAAAAAAACCTGCATGAAAAATGCAGGTTTTTTTTATTTTCAAAGATATATTGAACGTATGGTATAATATGGATGTTATCAACTTGAATTGAAGGAGATGGAATATGATGAAAGAGAAGAAGGAGATTATGAAAAAACTATTTTCTAAAAGTTTTTTCATAGAACTAGATGAAGCTTTAACGTATCCATCATCTGAAGTTATTACTTCAGCGATTGAAGGATATGCAACTGAATGCAATGAAAGACTAAAATTTGAGAGTAAAGTTAAACCGATTACTTTTTACTTAGAAAATGTAATGTACCGTGCTGAAATAAAGATGGCTCGCGGAGGATATTACATATCTTGTACTGAAGTGTAATAAATTTTGAAACCATACATGTTTGAACTATGTATGGTTTCTTTTTTTGTTTTGTAAGGTCTAAAATAATACTTTTTACTTACGGATATATCATTTTGTGCTTTTTACTATTCAAATACTTCTCCTTACAATGAAGAAAAATATGTGAGGTGGTATAACTTATGATGAATCGAGTTGTATTAATCGGTAGATTGACAAAGGAGCCAGAATTATACTACACAAAACAAGGCGTTGC
Organism: Bacillus sp. FG16; assembly: GCF_057809515.1. Classification (NCBI taxonomy): domain Bacteria; kingdom Bacillati; phylum Bacillota; class Bacilli; order Caryophanales; family Bacillaceae; genus Bacillus; species Bacillus sp. FG16. The sequence continues at coordinate 73,178 of NZ_JBMDKC010000003.1, read as the reverse complement.
TTATGCAAGAATATGTATTGCGGTGAATAGAGGATTTCGAAATAGTTTAGGTGAACAACAAGTCGATTTTATTAATTGTGTCGTTTGGCGAAAATCGGCTGAGAATGTAACTGAATATTGTAAGAAGGGATCACTTGTTGGGATTACAGGGCGTATTCAGACGAGTAATTACGATGATGAACAAGGCAAGAGAATATATAGAACTGAAGTTGTGATTGAGAGTATTACCTTTTTGGAGAGAAGGCGGGAGGGGGCATCATGATAAGAAGTAAAGAGTATCAAAAATAATAGAGGGGGGTTAATAGCCCTCTATTATTTTTGAGTGATACCTCCCCAAACAACATCCAACTGTTGATAGAGTATATTTTTCGCATTTGTTTCATTAGCATGTAATAGGGAATGGGACATTAGTGTATAAAAATAAGTACTCATAATAGTAGAAGTGATAATATTTACATCCCATTGACTGTTTAATATTCCTGCCTCTTTCGCTTCTGTAATAATTGAAGACAAACCTTCTTGTAGCTGTTGTATACTTTTTAATTCATTTTCTACTAAGGAGTTTGACTTTATAATCTCAAAGACTGCATGCTTCATTAAATCACCATGTCCAGTAAATCGATCCAGTAAATCTCCTAAAACAAGTTTGATTCTTTCTTTAGGATGTTCCATACTTTTATACGTTTTTAAACTTTCATTCCATAGGTCAATTTGAGAATCACCTAAAAATAATAATATGTTTTCTTTTTTCGGAAAGTAGTTGAAGAAAGTTCCTTTTGCAATCCCGCATGCAGTAGTAATATCTTGAACCGTAACGTTTTCATACCCACGTTCTTGGAAGAGCTGTACTGCTTTTAGGAATATAAGTTCTTTTAACTCTTTTTTTCTCGTTTCTCTAAGCATATAATCTACTCCTAACACAAACAATTATATCTGTTTAATAGATAATCTCAAATGAAATCTTACTTCATGATTAAGTTTAATGTAATTGAAAGAAGGGTAGAGAATGCTGTTTCTCATTTTTGTTATAAATGAAAGTTGTATAGTTCATGTGCTTGCCTTTCAGAAATCCATTTCGGAATACGTTTCATTACTTCGTTTCTAACTATAGTTAAAGGTGTACTTTCTATTTGTGCTATTTTTCCAACTTTCCATGCAGTATTTGAGATTTTCTCAATTCTATCTCGTCTTTTTTGTTCGTATTCTATAAATGCTTGACGATAATGAGCATTATTTTTGATACATTCAGCAAGAATAATCGCATCTTCAATTGCCTGACAAGCTCCTTGACCTAAATTAGGAGTAAGTGCATGGGCTGCATCCCCAATAAATACGATACGTTTGTCAAAAAACTGTTTCATTGGAGTGATGTCTATAATATCACGATGAATCATATCAATGTCCGATGCGTTCTTTAAAATAGATGGAATTGGATTATGGTAAGTTTTGAAATGATTATATAAATCTCCTGTTGTGTAAGTTTTGTATTTTGGATCTCTAGCTTTAGCGTTTATGAGCGCATACCAGTATACTTCGTTGTTGGGAAGAGGAACGATACCAAATCTACCGTTTGTTCCCCAAGTTTCAATAAAATCGTTTGTTAAAGAAAGATTATTAGTAGGAGTTACACCGCGCCAACACGTATATCCTGCATAACGGTAATTATCGCTTTGTGTTACTTGTTTTCGAACGACAGAATGAATACCATCAGCAGCAATGAGTATATTGCCAAATGCTTCACTACCATCTTGAAATAATATTTTTAAGGCGTTTTTTTCATTCTGTTCTATTTTTACGCATTCTTTTCCCCATTCGACAGTATCTTCTTTTAGTTCAGAAAGTAGTAATTGATGTAAATCTTTTCTATGAATGGAGTACATTTTTGGATAACATGCTGGAATGGTCAATTGATTAAAAATAGTTCCTTTTTCGGATACAAGGTTAAATCCGTCACTTTCGTTTCCAATTTTTTTAATTCTCTCAGAAATTCCGTATGGTTCAAGTGCTTGCATCGCATTTGGGGCAATGATAATACCTGCACCAGCAACAGTAGGCTCAGTATTTTTGTCATATACTTTTACATCTAATCCTATTTTTTGTAAGGAAATTGCTGTGCAAAGTCCAGCAATACCGCCACCAATAATTATGACATTATTCATTTGATATCCCTCCGTCTTAGAGTGACTTTGCTCACAAAATGACCATAGTCATTTTGTGAGTTAAGGTTAATCCCTTTTTCTGGTATTGTCAATTAGACTTTTAACTTTAGTTTTGGAACGATTAGGTGAAAATAGAATGAATGAAACTTCTAAGAAATGTAGAAAAGGAATTAGCAAAATTAAGCATCCGAGTAGGAGTATAGAGTGATAACATGTTACAATACAGCTAAGAACAAGCAATAAAGGAGAGTTTTTTACGTGAAGATTAAAGCAATTGAACCGACGCCAAGTCCAAATACAATGAAAGTCATTTTGAATGAAGTATTACCATCAGGAGCGCGTAATAATTATACAAATGAAAATAAAGAACAAGCACCAATGCAAGTGCAAGAAATTTTGAAAATTGAAGGTATTAAAGGTGTGTATCATGTAGCTGACTTTTTAGCAGTCGAGCGAAATGCAAAGTATGACTGGAAAGTTTTATTACAACAAGTTCGTGCTGTTTTCGGCGAAGAAGTAGTGGAAGAAAGTGAAGAACAACAACTGTCTCATTTTGGAGAAGTGAAAGTGTTTATTCAAATGTTCTTTACTATTCCGATGCAAGTGAAGCTAACAGATGGAATGACGGAAGAACGTGTTGGTTTACCAGATCGTTTTAAAGAATCAATTATGAAAGTACAGATGTCTGCACCAAACGTTGTAAAAGAGCGTAAATGGATAGAACAAAGTACACGTTACGGTAATTTTGAAGAAATCGGGAAAGAAGTGGTAGAAGAGATTGTTGCTGCTTATTCAGAAGAACGTGTAAATGAAACGGTTAAAGAATTATTAAATCAAGCAGGTGCTGTTGAAGTAACGGTTCAAAAGCGTGAACCATATAAAGTAACAGAAGAGATGATGAAAGATGCTGACTGGAAAAAACGTTTTGCTGCATTAGAACAAATGGATCCTACTGAAGAAGATATTCCAGTGTTGAAGATGGCGTTAGATGATGAAAAAGTTTCGATCCGCCGTTTAGCAACAGCGTATTTAGGTATGGTAAAAGGTGATGGAGTATTGCCATTATTATATAAAGCGTTATTAGATCGTTCAGTAAGTGTTCGCCGTACAGCAGGCGATTGCTTATCAGACGTAGGTGATCCAGCAGCGATGTTCGTTATGATTAAATCTCTGAAAGATTCAAGTAAATTAGTACGCTGGCGTGCAGCGATGTTCTTATTTGAGCTTGGAGATGAAAGTGCGATTCCAGCATTAAAAGCAGCGCAAGATGATCCAGAGTTTGAAGTAGCGATGCAAGCGCGTCTAGCATTAGAGCGTATTGAAGGTGGAGAAGAAGCGAAAGGTTCTGTATGGAAACAAATGACGGAGTCTCGTAAAGGGGAATAATGTATGATTGTTTTCTATGATAGTTGGTGTCCGATGTGTACGACGGTTGCAGAACGTACGAAAAAATTAGATAAAAAAGGTAAGATGAAATTTGTTTCATTTCGAGATGAAGATGTAGTTGAGAAGTATGAGATTTCTCAAGAACTACAAAGTAACATGGAACAAAGACTGTATATTTTTAAAAATAATAAGTGGTATGACGGCATTCAGAGCATAGATGTACTAGCAAAGGCCGTTCCATCTTATTGGTTTGCCGTTCCTTTTATAAAGCTATCTATCGTACTTGGTTTTGGGAGTAAAGTATACGATTATATTGCTAACAATAGAAAACTTGTTCCAGTGGGACATTGCCGCGGTGGGGTTTGTGAAATCCCTACAAAAAAATGAAATCATCGTTATCTTTCTTTTGCACCTATTAATAGAGCGTGATATGATGAATTTGGAATGAAAGTTGAAGGAGAGATTACAAGATGTCAAATGCTTATGAAGAATACATGCGCCAAATGGTAATCCCAATGCGCCAAGAGTTAGTGCGTTCTGGGTTTGAAGAGTTAACTACAGAAGAAGCTGTAACAGAATTTATGGAAAATACATCAGGTACAACTTTAGTAGTTGTAAACTCTGTTTGTGGTTGTGCAGCTGGTTTAGCACGTCCATCAGCAGGTCAAGCGGTTGTTCGTGCTGAAAAACAACCTGATCATCTTGTAACTGTATTTGCAGGTCAAGATAAAGATGCTACTGCAAAAATGCGTGAATACTTCGGAGAAATTCCTCCATCTTCACCATCTATGGCATTATTAAAAGGAAAAGAAGTTGTTCACTTCATTCACCGTCATGAAATTGAAGGTGCAACTATGGACGAAATTATTACGAACTTAGAGCAAGCTTTCGAAAAGAATTGCTAAAAGAAGGGGGAGAGTAAATCTCCCTCTTTTCTTTATATAGAGGTGAAAGAATGATAGTAACAACAGCAGGAAGAACAAATAAAGAAATGACAGCATATGCAAAAAGGGTAGCGGAAGAATTAAATCGTTCTTTCATTTCACGTAATGATATACCAGTGCATAAATTACATGAGCAGTATGAACAAGATGTACTTGTCGTAGGAAAGAACCGATTAGCTATTTATCCGAAAGGTACGGAAGAATCATTTTTCTTTCATCCGAACTCAGCGATGTTTCGTGTAAAAAGGTTAATGCGTGGAGAGCACGATCCGTTTGTACAAGCTGCTAAATTAGAGAGCGGAATGACAGTGTTAGATTGTACGCTCGGCATGGCATCAGATAGTATTGTAGCTAGTTATGTTGTTGGTGAAAGTGGAACAGTAACAGGACTTGAAGGCAACGAATATATGGCTTATATCATGAGGAATGGTTTGAAAACATGGTCTTCATCCGTTTCTGAAATTGATGAGGCAATGCAACGAATTAATGTAAAGCAAACGGAGCATTTTTCATTTTTAGCGCAATGTAAAGACAATAGTTACGATGTCGTTTACCTTGATCCGATGTTTGAAGAAACTGTCATAGAATCTGACGGAATTAAAGGGTTAAAACATTTCGCTTTGTATCATGATATTACTGACGAAACAATTGCGGAGGCGAAGCGAGTGGCGAGAAAGCGTGTCGTATTAAAAGATCATTTCCGTAGTTCTAGATTTGAAAAACACAATTTTCACGTATACAAAAGAAAAAGTGCTAAGTTTCACTTTGGTGTAATTGGCCCTTGCTAATTGTTTGAAAAGATGTATAATAAGCAATAATTAATTAAATATACTGTCTGTGATGAAGAGAGTAATCTTTTTTAGAAGGAAAGCGAGCTAGGGATGGTGTGAGCCTAGTACGGAAGAAAAGATGAAGCGCACTTCGGAGATGCTTCTTGAACGAATAGTAGAGAAAGCCGAGGCCCCCTGTCCTCGTTATAAACGGGAAAGTGGTTCGTAACGAACAACAAGGGTGGTACCACGGGTTCAAACTCGTCTCTTTTTTAGAGACGAGTTTTTTGTGTTTAAAAAATAAGGAGGTTGTAGTATGGAATATAAAACACAGTTTGCGAAAAGTTTATCGAATATTTTTGTAAATGAATTAACGCAAAATCAAATTTTAGATTTAATCGAAACACCGAAACAAGATGAATTTGGAGATGCAGCGTTCCCATGTTTTTCATTAGCGAAGCAATATAAAAAAGCACCAGCTATTATCGCAAAGGAAGTGGCGGAGAAGTTAAATGATCCGTTCTTTACAAAAGTAGAAGCCGTTGGTCCTTATGTAAATGTATTTTATAATCGTGAAACTGTAAGTGATGAAGTATTAAAGAAAATTTTAGCTGAGAAAGAAGAGTACGGTCAAAATCACTTTGGATGTGAAAAAACAGTAGTTATCGATTATTCTTCTCCTAATATCGCGAAACCTTTTTCAATGGGGCATTTACGTTCTACAATGATTGGAAATTCACTGAGACATATCGCTGAAAAATGTGGCTATGAAGTTGTAGGAATTAATTATATAGGGGATTGGGGAACACAGTTTGGAAAGTTAATTACGGCTTATAAAAAATGGGGAAATGAAGCAGTGGTGAAAGAGGATCCAATACGTGAGCTATTTAAGTTATATGTTCAGTTTCATGTAGAAGTAAAAGAGAATGATGAATTAGAAGAAGAAGGACGTGCTTGGTTTAAGAAATTAGAAGAAGGTGATGAAGAAGCGGTAGAGCTTTGGAATTGGTTCCGTCATGAGTCCCTTAAAGAATTTTCTCGTATTTATGAACTTCTCGGTGTGGAATTTACTAATTTTCAAGGCGAAGCTTTCTATAATGATAAAATGGAAGACTTTATTGGGATTTTAGAAGAGCACGACTTACTGGAAGAATCAGAAGGCGCATTAGTCGTTAATTTAGAAGAAGAAGGTATGCCGCCATGCTTAATTAGAAAGTCAGATGGTGCGACGATTTATGCAACGCGTGACTTAACGGCTGCTTTATATCGTCAAAACACTTATGGATTTGATAAAGCGCTATATGTTGTTGGCCCAGAACAAAGCTTACATTTCAATCAATTTTTCACTGTATTAAAAAAACTTGGCTACACTTGGGTTGATGGTATGGAACACGTACCGTTTGGCTTCATATTAAAAGACGGTAAGAAAATGTCGACACGTAAAGGAAGAGTTATTTTACTTGAAGAAGTACTTGAGGAAGCAATCGAACTTGCAAAACAAAATATTGAAGAGAAAAATCCAAACTTAAAACAAAAAGAAGTAGTAGCAAAGCAAGTCGGTGTAGGGGCAGTTATTTTCCACGATTTAAAAAATGAGCGTATGCACAATATTGAATTCTCATTAGAAAACATGCTGAAATTTGAAGGAGAAACAGGCCCGTACGTACAGTACACACATGCACGTGCTTGCTCTATTTTAAGAAAAGAAAGTGTAGAATTTGAAACATGTACGTTTGCTTTAAAAGACGACCATAGCTGGAGTGTCGTAAAATTACTAAACAAATTCCCACAAGTAATTGAAGCAGCTTTCAATAAAAATGAGCCATCGATTATTTCGAAATATGTATTAGATGTAGCACAATCGTTCAATAAATATTACGGTAATGTTCGTATATTAGAAGAGAACGGAGAGAAAGACAGTAGACTGGCATTAGTGTATGCTGTGACAGTTGTATTAAAAGAAGGATTACGTCTACTTGGGGTGGATGCTCCTGAGGAGATGTAAAACAAATAGGTATACGTATCGTAGTAGATATGTATGCCTATTTATTTTCATAGAAAATGTGAAAGTAGAAGTTTTATTTTATTAAATCTAAACTTTTATAGAGTTGTTTCAGGTGTAGGAATGTCCGTATTAAATGGAGAATTGTAATGTCATATATAAAAAGGAGGCGTTGAACTTGGAAACGTACGATTGGAACAGTAAACTAACGTATTTAAAAAACACAAGAGATTTATATTACAACGACGATTATGTCCGCTTTTTAGTAAATATGGTTTGGAAGATTACTAAGCCCGTACATATTGTTGATTACGGTTGTGGGTATGGTTATTTAGGCTTATTATTAATGCCTTTACTTCCAGAAGGATCAAAGTATACAGGCATTGATAGTGGAGAAACATTATTAGCTGAAGCGAGAGAGTTGTTTCGTTTACTTCCGTACGAGTCAGAATTTCTGGAGGGAGATGCTATAGAAATTGAATTGAACGATACATACGATATAGCAATTTGTCATGCCTTCTTATTACATATGAGTTCACCAAAAACGATGCTACAAAAAATGATTCATTCAGTTAAAAGTGGCGGGAAAATAATCTGTTTTGAACCACATTGGATATCAAATATGTCTTCATACACGTTGGATGGAGAGAACCAATCGGAAATTATCCAGCTAGGCATTTTGCAGAATTTATTTGAAAGTGACACGCAGAGGAGTGGAAAAGATGGAAATATTGGTATGAAAATACCGATGTATTTAAGTGAATTAGGTGTGAAAAATATTGAGTGTAGAGTAAGTGATAAAGTGAACTTTTTAGATTCTAATATGCACCATAATGATAAACAAAGTTTGTATCATTCATTAAAAGAAGAGGGGATTGCAGGGAATCCAGGTGATAAGCAGCAATTTATAGAACGTTTAATAGACAGAGGATTAACATATGATAATGCGCTAACTCAATATGAAGCTGAACTACGATTTTATAAAATATTTCATGTGCATTCTTCTTTAGTGTATGCTCCGAATATGAAAATTACATTTGGTGATATAGTATGTTAAAAGATATGATATATAAGAATTGACGTTTAATGTCGATAAGTCGATATTCGACATATAATCGCCGATATATTTGAATTATCGCCAATATAATTTTATGTACTGATTTCAGCTTCTACAAGATAAAAACCGCATGTTACGTTATTCCATATAATTAAACAAAATACGGAGAAAAATAATCATTTTTACTATATTTTGTTATAAATTTGAATAATATTAATTAATACCATCCATTATAAGAGATTTTAGTTGAATACATACTATATGGTGTGTAAAATCTAAGCAAGTAGCAGTTTAAATATAAATTCGAGGTGAATGCATGCTAGATTTTAAGCAGTTAGAAGCGTGTTTGAAAGATAAGAGATTTGTAGACGGATTACAGAAAATAAATAATGAAATTGCATATATAAAAGAAACGAATACTTTATCCTATGTGAAGAAGTGGCTTGCTAATATTCCTTCGCATAAGGAGTTTGACATATTAATTCGTCTTACTGATGAAGGGCTTATGCACCAATACAGTTCATTCCTCATTCGCTACGCTTATAAAAAATTCCCAAATATGAGAACGCTCTCTTTATATTGTGATGAGTTAATTGATGAGCGGAAAATTCTTGAAGCAGAGCAGCTGTTAAAAGAAACTTTAGAAGAGAGCAATAAAGAAGAAATAGATGCCGATTTTTTAGCGAAAACATATTTTACGTTAGTACGATGTCTTTTAGAAATGAAAAGAAACGAAGAAGCGCTAATGTATATGCAAAAAGCAGAGGAGTACAGTACGCGCGTAGTGTTTGATAAATGGGGCTACGTTTATATGCATACAGGCGAATGGGAGAAAGCGGAAGAACAATTTATTGCTGGCATGCAGCATGAAGATTGTGAAGAGTTATCTACCTATTTATTATCACAATTGTATGCGAATAAAGGGGAACAAAAACGCGCGCTACAGTTAATTGATGATGCGATTGTAAAGTTCCCACAAGTACCATATTTTCATTTTGAGAAGGTAAAGTATTTATTAGATTTAGAGCAATATGAAGAGATGTTAGCGGTAATAGATAACATAAATACTCAGCTGCCATATCATGCTTATAACACTTACTTTGTACATTTACGTGCAGAAGCGCTGTACAAAATGAATAAATTTGCAGATTTACAAAAGCTATTAAAAGAAGAAAAGAGTTTAAAAGAATCTTTATATCATAATTTAGAAAAAAATCCGGATGGAAAAAAGGTTCACTTGCCGATAGTTCCTATTGTACAAAAGGATAATTATTGTGTTCCGACAAGTTTAGAGATGATGTTGCGTATATGGGGAGAGACACGTACACAAGATGAAATAGCAGAGTTTATTTTTGATATGACAGGATCAAAGTTTTCAGATACTGTTTCTTATTTAGAAGAATTAGGTTATGACTATCGTTATTTTAAAGGGAATGAAGAGAATTATAAGAGACTGATTGATGAAGGAATTCCTGTTTTATTAAGTATAGATATTGAGCATGCTTCACACGTACAAGTTCTATCTGGATATGATGATACATTGCAAGCTTTCTATGTTCAAGATCCAAACTTTATAGAACCAGTTCTTGTGGAATATAGTAAATTACAAGAAAAATATCGTTATACAGGCTGTTTAGCAATCACGTTTGTTCCGAAAGAAAAGAAGGCGCAACTAGCGTTTCTAAGTGAGGAAGAAAATCGTTATTTTAAATCTATTTTTTCTCTTACGGATCATTTAGATGAACAGGATAAAGAGGGAATTAGTAACTTAGTACAATTTTTAAAAGAAACGAGCGATAATCCAAATACGTGGTTATATACGATAAAGCACTTAGATGTCGAAGTAGATAAAGAATTTATTTTATATTGTATCGATAAGTTAATGGAAAAGTTTCCGAACTCGGACTTTGTTAAATTGCATGGTGCACAGTGTTTTATTCGTCTTCAGGAAGTAGAGAAAGCGGAGCAAATGCTGACAAGCGTTGAGAAGAAAAATAATCGTGCTTTATATCATTTAATAAACGGAAGATATGCTTTTGAGCAGGAAAGTTATATAGAAGCGATTTCAAGCTTTCGTTCATCGTTACAATTAGACGCAGATCAGCCTATTGCTTGGAGTTTTCTTGCTTTATCCTATATGTATATTGATCAATCTGAAAAAGCATTGCAATATTCACAAGTTGCGTTAGAGCGCAGTCCTGAAAGGTTCACTTTAACGAATCACGGTTTAATATTAATAGATTTAGAAAGATATGAAGAAGCATATGAAATCTTTAATGACTTGTTAAAAGAGTATAAATATGAAGCACATGTATGGTATGAACGAGCGAGATGTGCACATCAACTAGGAAAATTATATTTAGCAATAAAAGGGCTTAAAGTAGCGATTCATTTGGATAGTAATGCACCTTACATTTATACGAAACTTTCGGAAATATACGAATCTGATTTGAAGGATGAGGAAAGTACGAAAGAAATTTTATTAAACGGTATTGAGAATTGTGATGATAAAGCACCTCTTTACGTAAAATTAGGTGACTATCATTTTCAAAATGATAGCTTGGAAGAAGCAGAAGTATTGTATAAGCGTGCTTTAGAAGAAAACGATGAGGATGTTTATTCTCACTTCGGACTTACACAAGTGTATATGGCAAGAGAACAATACAAGGAAGCAAAAGAATACATTCTTGGTCTTGAGAAGCAAATTGAAAAGAGCCAAGATTTCCTCATGAATGCAGGAATGGTTTTATGGGATGCTGAACTTGAACTTGGTGGAAATGAAGAAGGGTTTAAAGTAGCGCTATCTAAGTTAGAAAATGGTATAAAGAAAAGCGATTATAATGTAGCAAGTGCGTTAGATGAATATGTGAATCGAATTAAAGGAACGGAATTTGTACAACGAGGTATAGCGTTTTTAAGAACTTTACACAAAGAAAGAAATGAAGTAAGTGAGTACGGTTGTTATGCAGGTATTTTATATGAATCTATTGGACAGTACGGCCAAGCGATGAAAAGATATAATAAGGCGATAGAACAAAAGGAAACGGCATTACCGTATTACCGAATTGGTGAAACACTTATGGCATTAGGGCAATTGACGGAAGCAAAACAAGCGTATGAAACATGTTTAGAGCTTGATGGGAATTTCGTAGGTGTACATTTACAGCTTGCGGAAATATACGAAAAAGAAGAAAACCGTTCTAAAGAACAAAGTCATATGGTTCAGGCGATGAAGGAAGAGCCGTTGCATATTAATATGGAATATTTGGCACAGCTTTCAGTAGATATGAATCTTCAGGAAGAATTGCTGACTGAACTAGAACAATTAGAGGAAGAAGTACCTGAAATATGGCGTTTAGATGCGATTGCATATGTGTACGGAGCGATGAATGAAATAGATAAAGAACAAGCACAGATTGAATACGCACTACAATTAGATGGTGAGCATATAGAAGTTCTATATCATTATGCAAAAGTATTAGTGAAAAAAAGAAATGTAAAAGCAATTGAAGTTGCAATGAAAGTAATACAAAAAGATTTTGATAATGAACGTATATTTGATGTTTATGTAAAAGCAGTAGAGCAACATAAAAAATTGTCTAACATACGAGATTTTCTTCATACGTTAAAGGTGAAAAAAGCAGAAAGAAGTACAGCATTCATGTATGCTGCAGCTGCGGTTACGGAAATATGGATTGAACGCCAGCTGCATGAACAGCCGAAACGATCTATCATTACGAGAGCTTTTTATCGTATGAAAAATCGTGCGAAAGAAATTTCAATGGTTACTATGATAATTGATTTATATGAAATCTCTTTAAAGTTAAATCCGAAAAATAGTATGGCAGCACAGCGATTTGCGCTATTTTATGAGAATGTAGAGATGAATAAAGAAGCGATAGAGATTCTGCACACGTCACTAGAAAATAAATGGGATTATGAAGTAGCGAAGCAACTTGTAAATCTTTTCGTTGAGTGCGAGGAAGAAGATATGTTAAGAGATGCTTTGGAATTAACGAAGCAAATGGTTCGAGAACTACCAGATGATTATGATACTCTTCTTCTGCAAGCACAAGTATTCTTTAAAGCAGGGGAAGAAAGAAAAGCAGAAAAGATTACCTTACAATTAACGGAGCAAACACCGTTCGTAAGTAGAGCATTTCTTGCTTTAGGAGAAATGTACCAAAGTCAAGAAAGGTTTGAAGAGGCAATTCAAGTATTAGAAAATGCTTCTATACATCATCGAAATGAAACAGTAATTCTTCTTTCTTTAGCGTCTTCATATCATGGTGCCGGCCAAACACTAAAGGCAGAAAAAATAGCAAATGAAGTATTAACAATGGATGCAAGTGATTTGTTAGCAAGATATGATCGTGCTTGTTATTTAGCACAGTTAAATAGAAATGAAGAGGCGAAGGAAGAGCTTGAAATTGTCCTTCGTGAGGATGAATCGGGATTCTTTGCTGAACGTATTGAGGATGATGAAAATTTAGCAGCATTGCGAGAATTTGAAAAGTAATTGTATAAGAATAGGGGATAAGGATAAGAATATATTTTGAATTAGTTGACAATTAGTTGTCAAATGGCATAAAATAACTTTTAATAAAGTATACAAATCTGAAGACGAGAAAGAGTAAAATAGTGAACTGTTCTCCAGAGAGCCGGTATATTGCTGAAAGCCGGTGGACAGACGTTATTTGAAAATCATCTCCGAGGAGCCGAGGCTGAAAGTGAGTAAGCCCGGACGGATGTCTACCGTTACAAAGAACACGTATGATAGTACGTTGCTAAGCGCTATTAGTGAAAAGCTAATAGAATTAGGGTGGTAACGCGGGTAAACCCGTCCCTACTTCATAGGGGCGGGTTTTTTGTGTGCTTTTAAAACATTCAAAGGAGTGATTGTAGATGAAGAAAGTAGATGTAAAAGAGTCAGCTGTAGGGAGAGAAACACGTATTCGTAAGCAGTGGAACGAACAAAGCATTTTTGAACAATCAATTCAGAATCGAGAAGGCGCACAATCGTTTGTGTTTTATGAAGGACCACCAACGGCGAACGGTTTACCACACGTCGGTCATGCACTTGGTCGGGCAATTAAAGATTTAGTAGCAAGATATAAAACGATGGCTGGTTATAAAGTAGTAAGAAAAGCAGGATGGGATACACACGGTTTACCTGTAGAACTAGGTGTTGAGAAGCAACTTGGTATTTCTGGTAAACATGAGATCGAAGAATATGGCATTGAACCATTTATTCAAAAGTGTAAAGAGAGTGTTTTCACATATGAAAAGCAGTGGCGTGAATTCACTGAAAGTATTGGTTATTGGGTAGATATGGATGATCCATATGTAACTTTAGAGAATCCATATATTGAAAGTGTATGGCATATTTTGGGGACGATCCATGAAAAAGGATTGTTATATAAGGGACATAGAGTTTCACCATACTGCCCAAGCTGCCAAACTTCATTGAGCTCACATGAGGTTGCACAAGGGTATAAAACAGTAAAAGATTTAAGTGCAACTGTGAAGTTTAAAGTGAAAGATAGTGAAAATGAGTATTTCTTAGGCTGGACAACAACGCCTTGGACACTTCCAGCAAACGTAGCGCTTGCTGTACATCCAAATATGGAATATGTTAAAGCAAAACAAGAAGGTCATGTATACATTGTTGCGAAAGAACGTGTACAAGAAGTATTAAAAGAAAACTATGAAGTATTATCTGTTCATAAAGGCGAAGAATTATTAAACACATCTTATACAGCGCCATTTCCGATGAAAGAAGTTACAAATGGTTACCGCGTTATCGCAGCAGAGTTTGTAACGGCAGATAGTGGTACAGGACTTGTTCATATTGCTCCAGCATATGGAGAGGACGATTATAGAGTTGTTCAAAGTGAAGGATTGTCATTCTTGCACGTTGTAGATGAAAAAGGTGAGTATACAGAAGCGGTACCATTTTTGAAAGGTAAATTTGTAAAAGATTGTGACGTTGACATTGTTCGTTATTTAGCGAAAGAAGGTTTACTATATCATAAAGAAAAATATGAACATAGCTATCCACATTGCTGGCGTTGTGATTCACCACTTCTTTATTATGCAGGAGAAAGTTGGTTAATCCGAACAACTGCAATTAAAGATACATTTTTACAAAATAATGATTCAGTTACTTGGTATCCGGATCATATGAAACATGGACGCTTTGGTAAGTTTTTAGAAAATATGGTGGACTGGAATATTAGCCGAAATAGATATTGGGGAACGCCATTAAACGTATGGGAATGTGAAAGTTGTGATCATCAGTTTGCGCCGAAAAGCATTGCCGAATTAAGAAAGCATAGTACGAAAGAAACACCGGAAGATTTAGAATTGCATAAGCCTTATGTAGATGAAGTTCAAGTCTGCTGCGAAAAATGCGGAGGCACAATGAATCGTACACCAGAAGTAATTGATGTTTGGTTTGATAGTGGTTCCATGCCATTTGCACAATATCATTACCCATTTGAAAATAAAGAGTTATTTGAAGAGCAGTTTCCAGCTGATGTTATTGCAGAAGGAATTGATCAAACACGCGGCTGGTTTTATAGTTTATTAGCAGTCTCAGCACTGTATACAGGAAAAGTACCGTATAAACGAGTGTTATCACTAGGGCATGTTTTAGATGAAGAAGGGCAGAAAATGTCTAAAAGTAAAGGGAATGCACTAGATCCAGTTGATTTAGTAGATAAGTTTGGTGCAGATGCGCTAAGATGGGCTTTACTTGTTGATAGTGCTCCGTGGAACGCGAAGCGTTTTTCTGAAAGAACCGTACTGGAAGCGAAATCTAAATTTGTAGATACATTAGTCAATGTGTATAGCTTCTACGTTTTATATGCAAATTTAGATGAGTATAACCCGAAAGAAACGTATGATGTAAAGCGTACGAAATTGGATGAATGGGTATTATCAAGATTGCATAGTACAACGAAAAAAGTGAGAACAGCACTTGATGATTATCAATTTACGAATGCAGCTCGTGAAATTGCAGCACTTGTAGATGAAGTGAGTAACTGGTATGTAAGACGCTCACGTAATCGTTTCTGGGAATCTGGTATGAACGCTGAAAAAGCTGCTGCGTATGAGACACTTCATGAAGTACTTGTAACAATTAGTAAATTAATTGCACCATTCACACCGTTTGTCGCGGAAGACATTCATCTTAATTTAGAAGGAAGTAGCGTTCATTTAGCTGATTATCCAGTTGTAAATGAATCACTACTTCAGCCGAAATTAGAAGCGGAAATGGATGCTGTTTTACAAGTTGTTGAACTTGGAAGAAGTAACCGTAATCAGCATTCTTTAAAAGTAAAACAGCCGCTAGCAGAACTTGTATTACTTGAGCATAACGAGAATGATATGGATTGGGAATCTTATCGTGATATCGTTATGGATGAGTTAAATGTAAAAGCGTTCCATGTTGAACTCGATGAAACAAAATACACATCATATCAATTGAAGCTCAATTTTAAAACAGCAGGGCCGAAATTCGGTAAAAATGTGAATGCAGTGAATGGTTGGCTAAAACAATTATCACAAGAAGAAGTACAAAACTTTGTATCAACAGAAAGAGCAGTTTACGAAGCAACACCAGGAGAAGAAGTAGTTGTAACTGCTGAAGATGTGTTAGTTGAAAAAGTTGCAAAATCAGGATTCTCTAATACGACTAACGGACAATATACAGTTATGTTAGATACGAATGTAACGGAAGAATTGTTACAAGAAGGAGTAGCGCGTGAATTCATTCGTGCGGTTCAAGAATATCGTAAACAGTTGAATTTACCAGTTAATTTACGAGTCGATGTTATTCTCGATACAGAAGAAGAACTACAACGAACGTTAACGAACCATAAAGATTTATTGGAAGAAAACTTACTCGTTAAACAATTTACATTTGGTCACTTAAAGAACGAAGACGATGAACTTTCTTTAGGTGAAACAAAACTTAGAATTAAATTAAGTGCAGCTAATTAAAGAAAAAAGGAAGTTGGAATGATTCCAACTTCCTTTTTCGTATGGAGGTAAATTAACTAGCTAATTTCCTCATAATCCATTCAATAGGTCCTCTAGAAAATTTCTTTCTCCATAATACGCTAAACAAAATACTGAAAATGAAAAATACAGTAGCAAATAATAAAACGAAAAGTAGTGCTTGATGTTCCATTCTATTGAATAGAATTAATGTCCCAATCCCGATAAATACATGACTTACATAATGAGTTAATGTTAATTGACCTGTTTGTATAATGGAAGTAACAAACCAATTATTTTCATATTTTTCAGTGATATAGAGGCAAAGTATTAATATAGCAATAGCGGATCCTGTAGCAGATAAAATATATAATATATTTGGTAAAATGGGTCCTGTATTAAACAAAAATGTAGCAGCTTCTTTGCCAATGTGTGGAATGAAGTAGTATGTGAGCCCTTTTGATAAAAGTTCTATCAGTATGGTGAATGTAATACCGAGCAAGAGCAACCTATCTCTAATCTTTTTATTATGAAGATCTAATCTTCCAATTATCATACCGATTAAGAAGAACGAAAACCAAGGGAAAAAAGGGTGATAACCATTAAAGAATAAATTGCGAAGAAAACCGTTTATTGTCCAGAAGTCTACATAGTTTATAAATGGAGTAGGGCCTCCCCAACCTTCGAAAGTATTGAAAGTAAGCTGAAGAGATTGTGCCAAGAGTAGGATAATAATAGATAACAAGAGTAATGCTTTTTTTCGGACTGTAATGAGTAATGCAGCAACGAAAAGGTAAACACCGTAGTAGTGTAATATATCCCCAGTCCACTCCATTACGTATAAAAATAATCCTAAAATAAATAAGAATAGTGCCCGTTTCCAGATGATTTTTCGGCTATTAGAAATTTTTATTTTTTCATTGCTAGCAACAGATGATCTAGTCATTAAAGATATGCCAATTCCAGCAAGTATAACAAACAAGGCAGAAGCTCTACCTTCAAAAAGTGACATGAAAGTTATTAAAAATGGGGGACCATTTCCTTCTGCACCTGTTATAACCATAAAATTAACAAGCAGCATACCAAACATCGCCAAAGCTCTAGCAAAGTCTAAGCCGATAATTCGTTTTTTAGTATTCAATTCAATCCCTTCTTTCAAAAATACTGTTTACAGCTTCCATCCATATTTGTCTATAATCTATATCCACATGTAACATCATAAAATTCCCGACATTATCAAGCACTAATGCTAACATATGAGCTTTTGAAACTAGATTTTTATTTTCAATCAATTGAAGCTCATTTGCTTTTGTAAGGAGGGATTCAAATCCTTGTAAATATTCTGTTTGCACAGTTAGTAATCGATCTTTGTACATATCATTTCTTGAAGATAGTAATACATATTCTTGCAACACACGATTAAAATAAGGATCGTTCTGCTGTTCATCAATTATTTTGAATCCAATTTCAATGCATTTCTCAATAAAATTTTCTTTCGTAAACTCTTCTGTATGGAAGAAGGAAGAAAACTGCATCGCAGCACATAATTCTGTGAAAATACATTCGATTAATGCATCTTTAGATTTAAAGTAATAATAAATGGACGGTTTAGCAATTCCGACTTCTTCAGCAATCATTGAATAAGTCGTTTTGGTAATACCATGTCCGGCAAACAGTCGATAGCTTGCTTCCATAATTGAAGAGAGTGTTTCTTCACTTTTGCTCATAATAAAGCCTCCTAAAAAAAGGTTATATAAATTGTATCATTCATTAATATTTTTTTCAACCTACCGTTAGGTAAAAAAAGTAGCCTATTTTTTACAAAGTCATTTAAAAAGTTTAAGAGTTAAGGAATTGCTTTAGAAATATATTTCTAAAGTATTGTGTTCACTTTACACATAAATATTGAGAAAATTTCACTTACCCTAAATGAAAAGGTAATAGAAGTGTTTATAGAGAATTACTCGTAGATTCAATTTTTATCCCCCCATTTTGTGGGGAATGATTGCCTAGTGGTAATGGGATAAGGTTGAGCTACTTTATTAGGGGGAGTGGTTCTATGTTTAATAAAAAAATGGTGGCAATGGCAATGACTGTACCGTTAGTAATGGGGACGATTTCTACGGTTTCGGCATTGGAAAAACAACAGCAAGTAAAGTTAGAAGCTTATTCGCCACAGAAAAAAGCAACTGAATATTTAAAAGAAAATGCTGCGCAGTATGGATTGAAAACAGACCTTTCAGACTTGCAATATATTTCTACAACAGAAACGTCAGTAGCTTCATATGTTAGGTTCCAACAAGTTGTTAACGGTGCGCCTGTATTTTCAAAACAAATTACAGTTACTCTTAATGGAGAGGGAAAGGGAGTACTCGCTGTTTCTGATTATCAGCCTGTTACAGGTGTGAAGGAAGTAACGACAAAAATTAGTGAAAAAGATGCAATACAAAAATCAATGGCGTATGTTGGAGAAGCAAGTGAGCAAAATTTATGGGCTCCTACAGATAAAGAGTTCGGATATATTGTTGAAGAAGGAATTGCTCGTCCAGTATATAAAGTTGTAGTCCATTCTAATAATCCATTTGGTGCATGGGAAACATTTATTGATGCAGAAAATGGAAAGTTAATTAAAAAGGTTGATATAAACCGAAAAGCTGAAGGGTCAGGAAAAGTATTTTTACCTAACCCAGTCGTATCTAGCGGTAGTAAAGTAGGCTTAAAAGATAATAACGATGCAGATTCAACAGCTCTAACGAACCAACTGAAAACTGTTACGTTAAAAGGTTTAGATGGAACAGGATTTTTAATTGGAGAATATGTAACGATTTCTTCAAAAGCGAAAACAAAATCTACGAATTTACAATTTAACTATACACGCGCAAATGATAGCTTTGAAGATGTTATGTCGTACTATCATATCGATACATTGCAACGTTACATTCAAAGTCTAGGTTTTAAAAATATTAATAACCGTTCGATAAAAGTGAATGTTAATGGTACAACTGATGATAACTCATTCTATTCTCCATCAACAAAAGCTTTAACTTTCGGTACTGGCGGTGTTGATGATGCAGAAGATGCTGGTATTATCGCACATGAGTATGGGCATTCGATTCAAGATAACCAAGTTCCTGGCTTTGGTAGTTCAGCAGAAGGTGGAGCGATGGGAGAAGGATTTGGCGACTTCTTAGGTGCTACATATGAAGATGCAGTATCGACTACTGGATATGGTAAAGCATGTGTTGGAGAATGGGATGCGACAGCTTATTCTAGTTCAGATCCAACATGCTTACGCCGATTAGATACGAATAAAGTATATCCGAAAGATATAACGAATGAAGTGCATGATGATGGTGAAATTTGGGCTCAAGGTCAATACGAAATGGCACAAGCTTTTGGCCGTGATGTAGCAACAAAAATCATTTTACAATCACACTGGTCATTAACACCAAACTCTAAATTCAGTGATGGAGCAAAAGCGATTAAGCAAGCGGATGCTCTTTTATATGGTGGACAACATGCTGCTGATATCGATCGCATTTGGGCAGCGAGAGGCATTAGTACGAATTAATATAAAAAGTCGTGGCATTAAGCCACGACTTTTTAATTTGCTTACGAACTGGTACTAGTAAATAAAGCTATATCAATGATAGTGTCAATATATCCGTATTCCCTTTACTTTTTAGCTTCTTTAAAAACAAAATGCTCTTTAAATTTTCTAGATTCAACTTTTTGACCATTCCGCATCGAACGGAAAGGGTGTTCTTGCCATGTAATAATAACATCAACCTCATCCGCTTTTGTAGCAACAGGTAAATTAGCGTGTTCAAATCCAGTTTTTCCACTTGCTAAACGACTTTCCTTTAGGGAAAAGAGTTCATATTTCGTTTTCTTATTTGGTTCGTTGCGGAATACTTCGACGTTTACGTTATATACCTCACTATTCCCGACATTCTTTACTGAAAAATGATATGTTTGAAATTCATCTTTTTTAGCTTGAAGCATATTCTTGTTTGTTTTTTTCGGTTTATCAATATTCACTTGCCATTGATCAGAGTTTTGAGAGATTGGTAAAGAGTTTGGTGAATAGGCGTATGTTTCGTTTACTACAATTAGGCAAAACAATAGGAGAAAGAAACTAATTGCTTTTTGCATATACACACCTCGCTATAAAATTTTTTATTAATATGCGTGTAAAATACAACTTTTATGTAATAAAATGGAAAGGGATGACGATTTGATTCAAATACAATTAAATAAATTGGAAGAGATAGTAAATGGTGAAGGATTACAAGAATCATTTCATTATATAGAGATGCAAGGCGTCTGTATTGACTCTAAAAAAATTACGAAAGGGAATTTGTTTGTTCCGATTATTAGGGTGAAAGATGGACACGATTATGTAAAAGAAGCGATGGAAAAAGGTGCGGCTGCTTCTTTATGGAAAAAGTCTTACGGTGATCCTCCAAAAGGAATACCGATTATTTTTGTAGATGACACATTACTTGCACTGCAAAAATAGCGCGATATTACCGAAAGACAAGTAATGTGAAAGTTATCGGAATTACTGGTAGTAATGGAAAGACAATGGTAAAAGATATAATAAGCACGATATTAAGTACAACTTATCGTGTGCATAAAACGAAGGGAAATTTAAATAGTCAAATTGGTTTACCACTAACGATTTTAGAAATGAAACAGGATACAGAGTTTTTAATACTTGAAATGGGAATGAGCGAAACGGGACAAATTCGAAACTTAGCACAAATAGCACAGCCAGATGTAGCGATCATTACAATGATTGGACAGTCACACTTAGAAACGCTTGGATCAAGAGAAGAGATTGCGAAGGCTAAATTTGAAATTGTAGACGGATTAAATGACGGTGGACTGTTCTTATATAATGGTGATGAGCCATTACTTTCTCAAAATATTAATATGCTAGGTATAGAAAGTAAGTCGTTTGGTGGAAAGTATACAAATGATTTGTTTCCAACGAACGTACAATTAGATGAATATGGTGTTCATTTTAAATTAAATCATTCAAAAATACAGTACGATGTTCCCTTACATGGAAAACATAATATTTTTAATACGATTGTCGGAATCGCTGTAGGTCAATTTTACAAAGTCCCTATAGAAAAAATACAAGAAGCATTGCAGCAAATAAACATTACACAAATGCGCTTTCAGTTTTTAACCGCTAAAACAGGTTTTACAATTATTAACGATGCATGGAATGCCAGTCCTTCCTCCATGAAGGTTGCAATTGAAACGTTGCAGAAATTAAATGCCTATAAGAAAAAAATTATAGTGATTGGGGATATGTTGGAGTTAGGCAAGAAAGCTGAAACATATCATAGAGAAATTGGTAAAATGTTAAATGAGGAGAGCATTCAATATGTATTTACGTATGGAGAGTTAGCTGAAATTGTAGCGGAAGAAGCAAGAAAGAACTATCATACGGGAAAAATAAAGTCATTTGATAATAAAGCCAAAATAGCAGAGGAAGTATTGAAAGTTATAACGAAAAAAGATATTGTTTTACTGAAAGGTTCACGTGGCATGGCTTTAGAGGAGATTGTACAAAAGTGGATGTGAAAAATCAGAATATATTTTAAAAAGGCTTGCATTCTATAAAAAGAAGAGTTAGAATACTCTGTAAATATAAAAAGTGATGATCAGGAAAAGTACATGATGCAAAGGTCTACAGAGAGCAGCCGGTTGCTGGGAAGGTTGCGATACCGCATGATGGAAAGACACCTGTGAGTGTTGCTTTGAACGTGATTATTAGTAAAAGCAAACGGTACCTACCGTTATCAGGGCTAAGATGGTCAGTATGACAATTTGGGTGGTACCGCGGAAAAAAATCCGTCCCTATTTATAGGGGCGGATTTTTGTATTCTTTGAAAGGGGGTGAGTGACCGTGGATGATGACGATGACAACAATAACGTAAATAAATATAAAATTACTGGAGGGAAAAATAATGGATTCAATAATGAAGCGTTCACTCACAAAAGAATGTACAAAGCAAAGTGGAAAGGTTGTATTACTTCAAGGATGGGTAAAAAAAATTCGGCACCTTGGAAATGTTAGTTTTTTATTATTACGGGACAGAACAGGAGTAATTCAATGTGTATTAGAAAATGAATTGGCCGGATATAAAGTTGATGTAGAAAGTGTTGTCCATGTAATCGGTGAGATAGTCGAGACATCGAAAACAGAATTGGGTGTTGAAGTACTTGCTCATGAAGTGAAAGTAATAAACGGTGCAGAACCACTTCCATTTGAAATAAACAAAAAGAAGTTACAAGTTGGATTAGATCAACTATTGAATGAGCGGGTACTCTCACTAAGACATGAGCGAACCGCAGCGATTTTTAAAGTGAAATCTACACTCGTTCAGAGCTTTAGTGAATTTCTTATAGAGAACGATTTCACACGTATATTTACGCCGAAAATTGTTTCGCAAGGGGCAGAAGGAGGAGCAAATGTTTTTAAGCTTCCATACTTCCAAAAAGAAGCTTATTTAGCACAATCACCACAGTTCTACAAACAAATGATGGTAGCGGGTGGGTTAGAACGAGTTTTTGAAATTGCACCTGTATATAGAGCGGAACATCATAACTCTTCCCGTCATTTGAATGAATATATATCGTTAGACGTAGAACTTGGTTTTATTCATGATTTTTATGAAGTGATGCAACTAGAAACTGATGTTTTACGATATATGTTTCAACAAGTAGCGAAAAAATGTGAAATAGAACTACAGCTATTACAAATAGAAGTACCTGTTATTACTGAAATACCTAAAATTACATTGTTAGAAGCACAAGAAATTTTGAAAAGTAAGTATCGTAAAGAATCTCCTGTAGGGGATTTAGATACAGAAGGTGAAAAGTTACTAGGGAAATATGTAAAGGAAACATATAATAGTGAATTTGTTTTCATTACACATTATCCGAAAGAAGCGAGACCGATGTATACGATGCAAAATAAAGAGAATCCAGCTATTACTGATTCATTCGACTTATTATATAAAGGGTTAGAAATAACGTCAGGGGCACAGCGAATTCATAATTATGAAATGTTACTCGCTTCGTTTAAAGAAAAAGGATTATACCCAGAGAAATTTCAATCTTATTTAAATACATTCCGATACGGTTGTCCCCCGCATGGAGGTTTCGGAATTGGGTTAGAAAGGATTGTATATAAACTATTAGAATTAACAAATGTACGAGAGGCGAGTGCTTTTCCGAGAGATTGTACTCGTCTTATACCGTAAAAAGAATCTTCGCGACTATCGCGAAGATTCTTTTTTTATAGTTCGTTTGAAAAGGTGAAAATATAGACTCTTTCTTTTGCTAATAAGCTTAGTGAAAGTGAGTTATCAATATGAACCATTTCGACAAAAAAATTAATATACCCCTTGACAGTTACAAATATAACAGATATACTTCATATTAATTTCAAAAGAAAATATATTCTAAATATTAAAATGTGTTGAATAGGAGTAGTAAGGTCGTATATTTGTACAGAGAGCTATGGGTTGGTGCGACATAGTCAAATGACATCCTGAACTCGCCTAGGAGCAGTAAGGTGGAACGGAATCACATTCTTAGTAAATCTTAACGGTTAACCTTCGATATTAGGTTTGTAATCAAACGATTACTACTAAGGTGGATTCATAATGGAATCAATAAGGGTGGTACCGCGTTAAGTAAATGGCTTAGCGTCTCTTTATATAGAGATGCTAGGCCATTTTTTTATTATATGGAAGAAGAAATGGAGGGTTTATTTGGATAGGTCTATAAAATTTATTTATTTATATAAAAAGATTTAATTAGGAGGAAAATGAGATGAAACAGACGGAGCAATGGACTTCGAAATTAGGTTTTATAATGGCAGCAGCCGGATCAGCAATTGGACTTGGTGCGATATGGAAGTTTCCTTATATCGCTGGGAAGAGTGGGGGAGGAGCGTTCTTTTTAATCTTTATATTATTTACTGTTTTAATTGGACTACCGCTACTTATAGCTGAATTTATGATTGGACGCAGTACGCAGAAACAAGCAGTTGGAGCATTTAAAAGCATCGCACCAAATACAGGATGGCACTGGATCGGACGCCTTGGCGTTGGAACGTGTTTTATACTACTTTCGTTTTATAGTGTTGTAGGTGGATGGGTATTAATTTATTTATTCAGAGGAATAACTGGACAACTGATTACTCCGGGACAAAATTACGGAGCATTATTTACTGAAACAATTGGAAATCCCACTTGGGCGATTATAGGGCATTTCGCTTTTATGTTTATTACGATTTGGGTTGTATCAAAAGGTGTACAAAACGGAATTGAAAAAGCAAGTAAATATATGCTGCCAGCATTGTTCGTTTTATTTGTCGCTCTTATTATTCGTTCGTTAACACTTGATGATGCAATGAAAGGTGTGAAGTTTTTTTTACAACCAGATTTCTCAAAGATTACTTCGGAAAGTATTTTGTTTGCAATGGGGCAATCATTCTTTGCGATTAGCATCGGGATTTCAATTATGGTTACGTATAGTTCCTATTTAAATAAAAAAGAAAGTTTACCAAAATCAGCAATAACAATTGTTGGATTGAATTTATTTGTTTCATTATTTGCAGGTCTTGCTATTTTTCCGGCCGTATTTTCATTAGGAATGGAGCCGACAGAAGGGCCTGGATTACTATTTATCGTATTACCATCTGTATTTAGTCAAATTCCATTCGGTGGGTTGTTCTTAACAGTATTTCTTGCCCTATTTACATTTGCGACATTAACATCGGCATTTTCTCTACTAGAGACAGTAGTGTCAGCATTAGCAAATGGTGAACAAGAAAAAAGAACGAAATTATCATGGATGATCGGTTTCGGCATTTTCTTAGTGGGTATCCCATCAGCGTTATCATTTGGAGTATGGAGTGATATTACGATTTTCGGAAAGAATATTTTTGATGCAGTAGACTTCTTATCTAGTAATATATTAATGCCACTTGGAGCACTATTTATTAGTATTTTCGTTTCATTCAAAATGGAGAAGAAGGTGCTAGAAGCAGAGTTTTTTGTAGGTGGAAATTATGGAAAGAAAGTATTTACTTGTTGGGCATTTTTACTTCGATTTGTAGCACCACTTGCAATAATTATCGTCTTCTTAAATGTAATAGGGATTATTTAACATTAAATGTTATAATATTCAGTAAAAAAAGAAGATGGTGATGTTTATGGCGAATTTGATAGAAACAGGAGAGTATATGAATATTAGAGGGAAAAAGCTATACGTTGAAACACATGGAAATCCTAAAAATAAGCCAGTCTTATACTTGCATGGTGGTCCAGGAGAGAGTTGCTATGATTTTTCATTTCACCAAGCGGAACGTTTAAAAGATTCTTTATATGTAATTATGATAGATCAAAGAGGTGTTTGTCGTTCAGAAAAAATTACTGAAGACGAAGCTTTTGGATTAAATGATTTGATTGAAGACTGTGAGGAATTAAAAAAAGTATTACAAATTGAGAAGTGGTCTGCAATTGGACATTCTTTCGGTGGCTATTTAGCATTGTTATATGCGTCGATATATCCAAGTTCAATAGAGAAAATAATATTTGAAGGGCCAACTTTCGACTTTGCATTAACAAGTAGAGCTTTGTTGCAAAAGACAGGGCATTTATTAAAAAAGCATGGAAAAGAAGAAGTAGCAGAAGAGTCTCTTGCTTATTCATCTAGCAATGCTAGTTCAAAAGAGTTGTTAGAAGCTTATATAAGACTAAGCAATGAATTAGAAGAAAAAAGAATGGAGATTTACAATAATAAGGAAGATAGGACATATGAGAGTTTATACAGTGATGAAGAGTGGGAAGTATTTTCAAATCGCTCTCAAATTCATTTTGATAGATTAAAATTAGAGGGCTCATGTCATACGTCATTATTATATAAAATAAAAGAAGTACAGAATCAAATGTTATTAATTGTAGGAAAACATGATGTAGTAACGTGTGAAGAACAAATTAAAACATTTAATAAAGATGCCCGAAACGGCAAGTATATCGTATTTGAAGAGAGCGGTCATTCACCTCATTATGAGGAAGCAGATAGGTTTGCAGAAACAGTCATACATTTTTTGAAATGAAGAAAAGGGTGCTTCTATAAATGAGAGGCACCCTTTCTATATTTCTGGATATGTGATTGTGATGTTAGGCCATTTAATTTGCCAATTCTTTTTTATAACTCTATTTTTGTACATATGTATACGTTCTTTTGTTTCAAGAAAATGAGCTGTTGGTTTCACTTGTAGTGAAAGTACATCTTCGATTCCGCATGGAGATGCTAATATAATATTGTTTTGGTCATCTAATGTAACTCCTAATGCCGTTGCTGTTTCAGGAAATTTAGAAATAGCATCAACAGAAGAAGAATATGGCGGCATGTTATTCATTACATGCATACGAGCTTGATTTTTTATTGACCAAGGGATAGTGGCATCCATATTCATTAGTTTCGTTTCTAATAACTTTTCATATGTTTCGTCTTTATGTAGACAATCGTAATAAATAACATCTACATCAGGCGTATCTGTTCTTATTTCGTAGTTGTGTAAAGTATCCCAAATTTTAGAACGAACAAAGCCGGCACAAACCCACCAATCAGGTAGCTCTAGTGATTTTGCCATTTGTAATACAGTCATCATCCATTCGTCGTTTTCTATTAAGCGAATGATATCTTGTTCTGTTTGTATAGTCATTTGTTATCTCACCTGCTTTTTTTAGAGTGTGGATTTAATTCATAAGCTTTATAATCCATGTGATCCAGTAAGCACCTGGTATGAATAACAGTTGAGCTAGTAATGTACCAAAAAGTCTAGAAATCATTAGCCAAGCATACATTTTACTCATTGCTTCAGCACCTTCTTCTGATTGAAGAGCTCGCTCTGTTAAAAGAGCAATACGTGGATCTAGTAGCACTGTTAATAAAATAGTAGCAAAACCATTAATAAGACCAGAAGCTGTAGTGGCTTTTGTTGCGAAAGCTGGAATTAAAAAAGAAGCATATAGTGCGGAAAGAACCCCCGCTGTATAAATTGCAGTAGCGAACATGTTAATAAGCATTATACGCTTTGGAATACCGCCGATACGCAATCTATGAATCATTTCTAACTTTGGAAAGCGGACATATTTTTTTGTGTACTTTAATTTTTGAATGTTATTCGTTTTCATCATTCGAATGAAAGAACCGTCTGTTTCAAAGTTTTGAATGACATATCCAAATAGTTTTGTCAAAGTTGGATACAGTATAATCGCAAGCAATGTACCGATAGAAGCAGATAATAGTACAAGACGTATAATATGCTCTAAATCAATAGAAGGATCTTGTTTTGCTTCGTCAACAATCCCGCCAAGTAAAAAGGCTTGTAGTAAGTTTGATGTTCTTGAAATGAGTAATACGATTCCTACGACGGATAATGCGACAGCAATCTTCTTTAAACGAACCCCGGCTAATCGAATACTATAAGAGTTTGTTTCAACTGCGTGGATTACAATTGTGAAAGCCATTATAAAAATTAACGTAATTGACATTTGTTTCACCAGTTTCTATTAAAATAATTGTAACTTTTTTACTTTATCATATCTATCGTATTTTGTAACTGAAAGTATGTGACATATGGAAATTGATTTTTCGAAAAAATAGATAATGATAGTATAATAGGGAGAAGTGGAAGAGATGTTAGCAGTTATTTATACAGCAAATTAAGTGGAGGAATGAAACATGTATAAAACATTTCTATTTGATTTAGATGGAACTTTAACGGATCCGAAAGAAGGGATTGTAAATTCGGTTTTGTATGCGTTAAAAAAAGTAGGAATTGAAGAAGTACATATAAGTGAGTTAGATTCATTTATAGGTCCTCCTATTCAGCAATCATTCGTAGAGAGATATAATATGAGTGAAGGAGAGGTTGAACGTGCAGTTTTTTACTTCCGTGAGTATTTAAAGCAGCGTGGATTGTTTGAAAATAATGTATACGAGGGGATTCTGAAGCTCTTGCAACAATTAAAAAGTTCAGGAAATCGCATATTCGTAGCTACTTCAAAGCCCACTGTATTTGCGAAACAAGTTATAGAGCATTTTCAATTAACGAATTATTTCGAAGATATCATTGGAAGTAATTTAGATGGTACGAGAATAAAAAAAGAAGAAATAATTGCTCATATTTTACAAACAAATGAAGAACTAAATAAAGAAGAAATGATAATGATTGGTGATAGAAAGCACGATATAATAGGTGCGAATCAGAATGGAATTGCTTCAATTGGTGTTTTATATGGCTATGGCTGTGAGAAAGAACTGACTGAAGTTAGTGCGACTTACATAGTGAAAGATGTTGAAGAACTGTATCATTTTTGTGCAGAAAAAAGTTTAATAAATTAGTAAATATAGATGCTAGCAATCCCTTTATAACGTATGATGAGGAATTCGTTTCTGTTTAAAGGGATTTTTCATATGTAATCGAATATTTATAATTAGACATTTTTAGCATGAAAAAATTGTATGAATAAGAGGAGGGATGTCAGAATTAAAAGATTAGTAGAAGTTTATCAATAAAATTTAGAATATTCTGTTTAATGGAGGGGTAAAATTGGAGTTAGTTATTATATTATTAGCACTAAGTTTACTTATGTTCGTAGCATACAGAGGCTTTTCTGTTATTCTATTCGCACCGATATTTGCATTATTTGCAGTATTTTTGACAGAACCTAGTTATGTATTACCTTTCTTTTCTAATATCTTTATGGAGAAAATGGTTGGATTTATAAAGTTATATTTTCCTGTGTTTTTATTAGGAGCAATATTTGGAAAAGTAGTGGAAATGTCAGGAATTGCGGATTCTATTGCAAAAACGATTATTGAGTTAGTTGGTGAAAAACGTACTATATTAGCGATTGTATTAATGGGGGCTATTTTAACGTATAGTGGTGTTAGTGTGTATGTAGTAGTGTTTGCTGTTTATCCGTTCGCAGCTAAGTTGTTTCGACAAGCTAATATTCCAAAACGTTTAATCCCTGGAACGATTGTTCTTGGAGCAGTAACGTTTACAATGGATGCACTACCTGGATCACCACAAATTCAAAATGTAATACCTACAACATTTTTTAAAACGGATATTTATGCTGCACCGATACTTGGGATTGTAGGAGCAATTTTTGTTCTTACATTAGGTTTACTATATTTAGAGAGTAGACGTAAGAAGGCAAAAGCGGCAGGTGAAGGATATTTTGGTTTTAATGACGGAAATACTGAAATGGCAGCATCTTTGCAATTAGAACAAAAAAATATGCCATTAATTAATAACATTGAAATCACAAGAGCACAACAACTTATTGCATTTATACCACTTATTTTAGTAGGTGTAATGAATAAAGTGTTTACTATTATGATACCGAAGTGGTATCCAAGCGGTTTTGATTTTTCTGCAATTGGTATGAAAGCATTTGGAAAAGTAGAATTAAGTGCAGTACTAGGAATTTGGTCTGTAGAATTGGCACTTATTATAGGGATCTTAACAACGTTATTACTATATTGGAAGCGAGTAGTAACAGGTTTCCAAGCTGGATTGAATACAAGTATTGGTGGAGCGCTACTTGCAACGATGAATACAGGAGCTGAGTTTGGATTCGGTGGTGTCATTGCAGCACTTCCAGGCTTCGCAATTATGAGAGATGGTATCTCTGCTACTTTCACAAATCCGTTAGTGAATGGTGCAGTAACGACGAATATTTTAGCTGGAATTACAGGCTCTGCATCAGGAGGTATGGGAATAGTATTAAGCGCAATGGGAGATAAATTTATTGCAGCGGCCAATCAATTTGATATTCCATTAGAAGTTATGCACCGTATCGTATCAACGGCATCAGGAGGAATGGATACACTACCGCATAACGGGGCTATTATTACTATTCTTACAGTAACAGGATTAACACATAAACAGTCCTATAAAGATATATTTGCTATCACAATTTTGAAAACGGTTGCTGTATTTTTAGTTATCGCGTTCTATACTTTAACAGGACTCTATTAAACATTCGAATCGTAAAGATTCATCAAATCGATAATTTATATCATAAAATATTAATTAGGATAAGAAGGGGTGGAGTACTTGCAAGAAGTTTCTGAGTTTCGTATGCCAAAGTCGGTATTATATGGAAGGAATTCGCTTGAAAAACTGGGGGAACAATCAAAAAAGTTAGGGAAAAGAGCTTTTATAGTTACTGATACAATTATGGAGAAATTAGGATATGTTGAAAAGTGTATACAACAACTAAATAAGAAAAGTATTACTGTTAGTACATATAATAAAGTAGATGCTGAGCCTACAAATATACACGTGTTAGAAGCGTTATCTCTTTGTAAAGAAGAAAAGTGTGATTTTATTATCGGTATTGGTGGTGGAAGTTGTATTGATGCTGCGAAAGCAGTAGCGGTTTTATATACAAATGGTGGAGAAGTTGAGGATTATGTCCAAAAGGATATTGATATAGAAAACAATCCACTACCACTTATTGCAATTCCAACAACTTCTGGTACTGGATCGGAAGTTACAAGTGTAGCAGTAATTACGAATAAAAAAACAGATGTAAAAATGATGATGAAGCATCCTAGTTTTATACCGAAAGTAGCAATTATAGATCCAGTTTTGACAAGTTCATTACCACCACAAATTACGGCAGCAACAGGAATAGATGCATTATGTCATGCGATTGAAGCGTATATTTCTAAAGTTTCACAACCACTTACAGATGTACTTGCTCTTTCAGCTATTGAAAGTATTATGAAATATTTACGTATAGCATATGAAGATGGACGTAATATGGAGGCAAGAGAAGCGATGATGATTGCTTCCTTACAAGCTGGAATTGCATTTTCTAATGCATCAGTTACATTAGTTCATGGAATGTCAAGGCCAGTGGGAGCATTATTTCATGTACCGCATGGTATATCAAATGCCATACTATTACCTACAGTGTTAGAGTTTACAAAAACAAGTGCAATGAAAAGGTTAGCAAAAATTGGACGTAGTTTAAATAAGGATTTGTATTCGAATTCTGATGAGGAAGTAGCAGACTACACGCTTGGTGAAATAAAAAAACTTTGCTTTGATCTTCGTATTCCAAATTTAAAAGAATACGGAATCGATGAAATTGAATTTGAAAATGCTATTTCTAAAATGGCATCAGATGCAATTGAAAGTGGTAGCCCAGCTAATAACCCACGTGTTCCATCATATGATGAAATCAAAGAGCTGTATCGAGAGTGTTTTAATTATAAGTATAAAGAATTTATAAAAACATCAGATTATTAATTTCAGAATATTCTATAAAAATTTCCTTGGAAATGAAAGTAGAATTATTCTTTATTATTTCCATATTTCCGTTAAAACAAGACTTTATATTCCAAACTTAAAGTCTTGTTTTATTATATATAATATACATAATAAAATATTGTTATTAGTTTCATAAAAATAGTTTAGGTAGGTGTTTTGTATGAAAACGATAGGTCTTATAGGTGGTATGAGTTGGGAATCAACTTCTGAATATTATCGAATTATTAATGAAGAAATAAAAGAGAGATTAGGAGGGCTACATTCAGCAAAATGTTTGATTAATAGTGT
The DNA here is from genome assembly GCF_057809515.1 of Bacillus sp. FG16. Classification (NCBI taxonomy): domain Bacteria; kingdom Bacillati; phylum Bacillota; class Bacilli; order Caryophanales; family Bacillaceae; genus Bacillus; species Bacillus sp. FG16. Next base: position 41,168 of record NZ_JBMDKC010000003.1, on the reverse strand, counting down.
GGACTTTGAAGAGATTGAAAGATTCCAGTCTAGAGGAGATTGGAATGGAGCAGGTGAAGTTTTAGCGAATGCGGCGTATTCATTACAGAAGGGAGGAGCAGACTTTATAATCATTTTTACAAATACAATGCATAAGGTAGTTGGAAAAATAAAGGAGAAAATTGATATTCCAGTCTTACATATTGCCGATGCAACTGCAAAAGTAATTAAAAGAAAAGACATTCAAAAGGTTGGTCTGCTTGGAACTAAATATACAATGGAGCAAGATTTCTATAAGTCACGTATTGAAGAGCATGATATAAAAGTAATAGTACCATCAGGAACAAATAGAGAAAAAGTAAACGAAGTAATATATACAGAATTATGTTTAGGAAAAATAGTATTTCAATCTAGAGAGTATTATAAAAGGGTTATAGAAGAATTAGTACAAGAAGGAGCACAAGGAATTATATTAGGTTGTACGGAAATAGGTTTATTAATAAAACAAGAAAACGTATCAGTCCCGATATTTGATACGACCCATATACATGCAATTGAAGCAGTCAAGGTAGCTTTAGATAAATAGATTATAATTATATTATGTAAACTTAATTCATATATCTGGAAAACATTCAGAAAATATTTTATAATGTAAGTGGTTACATTTAAGGGGGAATGCGTATGTTTTCAGTTCAACCAATCGCATTTGTACATAATGAAAGAAAGGAAATAAAAGATGATGAGTGGGGAGAAGTAAGATCCCGTATAACTTTAACTGAAATGTATGCAGAAGAAAGTATACAAGGGATTGAAGATTTTTCCCATATTGAAGTTGTTTTTTATTTTCATAAAGTAACTGACGAGCAAATTCAGTATTTTGCTAGACATCCTAGAAATAATAAAGATTATCCTGAAGTAGGTATTTTTGCACAGCGCGGAAAAAATCGCCCGAATCGCATAGGTGTAACAATTGTAAAGGTGATCAAAAGAGAAGGTAAATCAATTATTGTTGAGGGATTAGATGCTATTAATGGTACTCCTATATTGGATATAAAACCAATAATGAAAGAGTTTATGCCGAAAGAAGAAATACACCAGCCTAAATGGGCAACGGATATAATGAGACAGTATTGGAAGGGGAATGGAGTAAAATGAGAATATATGAGGCAACAATTGCAGATTTAGATGGACTAGCATCAGTTTTTAATAACTATCGCATGTTTTATAGGCAGGATTCTGATTTAGAAGGTGCAAAAGTATTTTTACGAAATCGAATTGAGAAAAAAGAGTCCGTTATTTTCGTAGCAGTTGAAGACGGCGAATATATTGGGTTCACACAACTATATCCATCATTTTCTTCCATTTCAATGAAAGAATTATGGATTTTAAATGATTTATTTGTACAAGCGGCGAAGCGTGGAGCCGGAACAGGTAAAAAATTATTAGAAGCTGCTAAAGAATACGCATTAGAGAATGGAGCAAAAGGTGTAAAATTGCAAACAGAGATTGATAATTTATCAGCACAACGATTATATGCTGAAAATGGTTATTTGAGAGATAATCGTTATTTCCATTACGAATTAACGTTTTAAAAAATTAAGTTGAAAGAGACATTTTCAAGAAAAAGAATTTCTTTGTAATGAGAAATTCTTTTTTATTTTTTCCTAAATTAAACGCAACGAAAACGATATTTATTTATTGTTAAACAATAAATAATGTGATAAAATTATGTTATCATTAAATAAATGAGGTATTGTAAATGAATCTTAAACGAAGTTCAACAACGTTCTTAAAAGTAATTATTTTTCTTGTTGGAATTGCAGTACTTGCTTTATGCATATTTTTAGTGCCGGAAATGGCGAATTTCGCAGCGAATTTGTATCCTAATATTACTCTGATAAAATATCTTGTTTTCATTGTGATGTATGGAGCAGCTGTGCCTTTTTACGTTGCTCTTTATCAGGCTTTCAATCTTTTACAGTATATTGACGAGAACACAGCGTTCTCGGAATTATCTGTAAAGGCGTTAAAGAATATAAAGCGCTGTGCAGTTACAATCAGTGGTTTGTATGTATTGGGTATGCCACTTTTTCATTTTATAGCGAAAAAAATGGACCCTCCTATTGGGTTAGTGGGACTTATTATCGTTTTTGCTTCGCTCGTTATCGCTGTTTTTGCTGCTATTCTTCAACGCCTTCTACAAGAAGCAATTAACATAAAATCAGAAAATGATTTGACGGTCTGAGGTGGCGGATATGACAATTATTATTAATATTGACGTCATGTTAGCAAAACGAAAGATGAGTGTAACGGAACTTTCGGAGAAGGTTGGAATTACGATGGCGAATCTTTCTATTTTGAAAAATGGGAAAGCAAAAGCGGTTCGTTTTTCAACATTGGAAGCGATATGTAAAGCTTTGGAGTGTCAGCCAGGGGATATTTTGGAGTATAAAAACGATGAGAATACTCAATAAAAAAAGATAACAAATGTAAATAATAGAAGTCAATAAAGAAGGGATAGCCACTAAGCTATTCCTTCTTTATGTTAATTGCTGTTAGTAATAAAAAATATAATTTGAATTGCAATGTTTGCGTATCAAAAGGGAACTTGCTACCTTTTGAGGTAATCCGTTTTGTGGAAGAAAATTATTTGCCAAAAAGGATATTTTAACTATGATTTAAATTATTTTGAGTGCATCAAAATCTTCATTTGTATTATAGTTGATTTAAAACCCAGTTTGTTGCATCTTCAAAGTTATCTGCAATGTAGTTTGGTTCAATATGTGCCCATTTGTCTCGGTACGTATGCAAAGCATCATACCCAGCTCCTGTTCGGACTAGAATCGTAGTCGCATTTACTTTTTCTCCTGCAACAATATCAGTCCAGCGATCACCAACTACAGCACATTGTGTTAAATCAAGCCCATGTTTTTTTGCTGCTTTAAGCAGCATGCCTGTACTTGGTTTACGACATTCACAACCATCACCGTGTTTATGAGGACATACATAAATATCATCAAAACCGAAGCCTTCTAATTCTTGTACAAAATCGGCTACAGTTGCTATTCCATCTGCGATACCAGGTTGATTTGTGAAAGAGAAAATTTTTATATTTTTAGCTTTTAGTTTTTGCAAGGATGTTTTTGTGAATGGAAATAATGTAAAAGATCCCGGATAATGTATTGTAGTGTCACCACCAATTGTACCGTCACGATCAATGAAAATTGCTTTAATGTTTGTCATAGTTATAGTCCCTTCAATTATAAGTAGTTTAGAAATGTTTTACAAATCGGTAGCCATTTACTTCATAACCTAATTTTTTGTAAAAAGGATGAGCTTCTACTCTTTTTGTTCCACTAACTAGCCATGTGCCAATGCAATTATGTTTCTTTGCTAATTGCTCTGCATAATCCATCAACACTTGTCCAATGCCTTTCCGTCGTATGTTAGAATCGACGCTAATAATTGAAATCTCTCCATAACGTGTTACATCTTCTAAATTTTCACGTATACGAAATCCAAGTAATCCAAATATAGCTTCTTCTTCTTCGTAAACATATAAAAAATCAAACGGACTCATTTGTACGAATTGTAATCGATTGTTCATATCTTCATAGGAAATAGAGGAACCTTTTAATTCTTTCGTTAAAGAACAAAGTGCGTCTATATCATCTATCGTTGCTTCACGAATTTGAAAAGACATATTATCCACTCCAATAAAATGTAATCAAACATTTAATATTCTGTTAAAAAATGTTTTTTCCTGCTATGAAAATAAATATTTTATAATGATATATAGATAGTTATATGTTATTCTTTTCCTTGATTGTATTGGAAATGGAAAGAGGGGAAAGACATGTTAGAAGTAAATATCCGCTCAGCTGGATATGAAATAGGCGAAGAAACAATTCATGATATAGCTTTTTCTATCGAAAAAGGTGAACTAGTTGCTCTTATTGGAGCAAATGGTGCTGGGAAGAGTACGACGATAAAAACGATGCTCGGATTACTTGTAAATATGGACGGTGAAATATCATTCGGTGAAAAGAAAAATCCGTATGCATATGTGCCAGAACATCCAACATACTATGATTACTTGACGCTCTGGGAACATATTGAATTATTAATGGCTGCTCGTGGAAGTGAAATGGGAAACTGGGAAGAAAGAGCGGAACAATTATTACATACTTTTCGAATGGATAAGCATAAACATGAGTATTTATCAAAGTTTTCAAAAGGTATGAAACAAAAATCGATGCTAATATTGGCGTTTTTAACTGAGCCAGATTTTTATATTATTGATGAACCCTTTATCGGTTTAGATCCAGTAGCTACGAAAGAGTTTTTAACTTATTTATATAAAGAAAAAGAGCGTGGGGCAGGAATTTTACTTTGTACGCACGTATTGGATACGGCTGAAAAAATTTGTGAAAGATTTTTACTCATTTCACAAGGTACATTAGTCGCAGATGGACATTTAGAATCTATTCAAATGTTAGCGGAAATGCCTGGTAGCTCATTACTAGACTGCTTTGATATAATTGTAAGGCGTGAACAACATGATTAAACAACAATTTTATAAAAGATTACGCCATGAGCTCCGGCGGAAGTGGAAGTCTATACGTTCGGTAACAGATTGGACAGTCGCGTTATATATTATTATTCCAATACTTATATTTATGGGAATCTATTATAGGTCACTATGGATAAATGAATTATCAATGGAAGAGACGATTTATTTCGGATTAGGATTACTAGCATTTTATCTAGTAACATATCCGAGAGGAGTTCGTTCATTTTTTGAGCAAGCGGATAGTTTATTTTTAATTTCGTATGCAACACATATGCGAAAATTAGTCCAGTATGGCATGATGTACACATTTATTCGAATAGCGATAACGAATATAATAGTGGTCGTTATTATGTTACCGGTGTTGATGAAAAGTATCGAGGTAACAGAGATACAAGTCCTATTATTTTGGGTATTCTTTACTATATTTCGATTTATGTTGTCGTTGTTAACGAGATTTATTCATGTACATGTGGGGAAACGATGGGTTTTATGGATTATAAAAAATGTAGTATTTTCTATGAGCGTGTCCTTTTTGGGAATTAGTTTATTTTTTATTTATAAAAATCCATTTTATTCAATTCTATTTATCGGTTTAGTAATTTTCTTAAGTAGTGTATTAGTAAAAGAGAAAATGAATTATAAAAAGTTCTTTTTTAAAGAAATCGAGAAAGAAAAGGAGGAAAGCATGCGCTGGACGAGCGGAATTATGCAAGTTGGTGGTCATGCGGCTAAACCGAGTAGTTCGAATAAAAAACCGTGGATGTTTCCGCGCTCTAAAAGACTATTAGGAAAAAAAGCTGATTCTCGTATTGTCGAATCTTTTTTGAAAGAATTTTTCCGTACAAGTACTGCACGAATATTTTATATTCAAATTGTATGTATCAGTACTGCAAGTATAATTATGACTCCAAGGTGGATTACAGCTATTGTTCTCGTATTTGCTGTAGTTGCAATTTCTCGCTATGCACGTGATTATTGGAATGAATTTACGAATAAGATGTTTCTTCATTTATATTGTGATGAAGGGAAATTACTTTTGTTAAGATGGAAGGCAGATCGTTATTTACTACTACCAGCAATACTTTTATATGTAATAGTTATACTTTTCCAGTTTTATTTATTGCCAGCTGTGATCGGTGGCATTATTTTTATTTTATTAATTGTATGGATTGTATTTTTACCATTAAAAAAGAGCCATTGACGGCTCTTTTTCTAGTCTGTAATACATTGATAAATAAAATATACTAAAACGAGTATGCTTGCGGCGGAATACATGACATCTAAAGTCATTCAAGTGCCTCCTCAATATTGTGGTATTAATATTGTATGAAATCTTACAATTTCATATTCAAGTGAAAAATATGTGAACGTTAACAAAATTGTAAAGTGCAAAAATTATAATCATTTTGTATAATAGAAGAAACCACCGTTATATAAAAAAATAATGAGTGAAAGGGGAGGGAACATAAATGCCAAATTGGTTTAGAAAAACCTTAGTCGCATTAATTACCGTATTTACATTTGGTTTAGTGACGCCTCCTTCCATATTGCTTGATAATGCCAAAGCTGCGGACAAGCCTACGAGCACAGCTGGGCAACAAAATTTGGAGAGTACGTCCTATACATATGAAGAAACGAATGACAGGTTAACCACCGATACTTTTATTACTTATGCGATGCAAGAAGCAGAAAAACAGTCGATGCAAAAGTTTGGTACTAAAATTGGCCCAGTAATTGAAGATGAATTTAAAGATGTAATATTACCAAAGATTGAAGAGGCAATTGCTGAACTTGCCAATGATGTACCAGAGAAGTCATTGCAATCATTAGCGATTTCTCAAAGACCAGCTGGTGGAAATAATGAAAAGATTTTTCACGTCTACGATACGAAAACAGGAAATGACTTATTGCGTTTCCATGTAAGAAGAGATCATCCACCGCAAGATGGTTATTATTTTAATTTCCACTATCATCGTTTTGATGATGGATACTCTGGACATTATGAGTTAGGGAATATTTATTGGAATACGAATGTACCGCCAAAATGGCTTTCTTAAAAAGAACAAGAGAAAATCTTGTTCTTTTTTATTTTTATAGAAGGGACAGACAACTATGTTGTTGAATAACATAGGTTTAGAAAAAGAAGCAAAAGGAGTATGGAGATGCAAAAATATATTGTTTTTGACTTTGATGGCACATTAGTAGATTCACAAAATATATTTGTACCGATTTATAATCAACTTGCTGAAAAACATGGGTATAAAGCAGTAAAGGAAGAAGAAATTGAACATTTACGTAAATTAACGATGCCAGAGAGATGTAAACAACTCGATGTACCACTGTATAAATTACCGATATTAGCGTTGGAGTTTTATAAATTATACCAGCCTGCTATAAAAGATCTCGTTTTGTTCCATGGAATGAAGGATGTATTAGATGAACTACATAAAAAAGAATACGGTATTGCGGTTATATCATCTAACTCAGAAGAGCATATTCGAGCATTTTTACAAAAGAATGATATAGAAAATATACAAGAAGTGTATTGTTCTAAAAATTTGTTCGGTAAAGACAAGATGATAAAAAGATTTTTAAAATCGAAAAAAATAACTGAGAAAGATATGTTATATGTCGGTGATGAACAGAGAGACGTAGTAGCATGTAAAAAGGCTGGGGTAAACGTAATTTGGGTATCTTGGGGATATGATGTTATTGAAACAGTGAAAAAAGACGCACCCGATTATATGGTTCATAAGCCGATGGAAATTGTGCAAGTAGTACAAGGAGCGTATTCTTAATATGAATACACTTCGAGCAGGTATTCATCATATTGAATTTTGGGTAGCAAATTTAGAGGAATCCATTTCTTTTTATAATAAGCTGTTTTCAATAATTGGATGGAGAAAATTAAATGAAGTAGCATATAGCACGGGAGAAAGTGAAATATACTTTAAAGAAGTAGATGAGGAAATCGTAAGGACGTTAGGGCCTAGACATATTTGTTATCAAGCTATTCATAGAGAAGTAGTTGATGAAGTAGCAGATTTTCTTTCTAGTATGAAAGTGAAGGTAATACGTGGTCCAATTGAAATGAATCATTATTCAGAAGGGTACTATACGATTGATTTTTACGATCCGAATGGATTTATTGTAGAAGTAGCCTATACACCAAATGCAGAAATGTAAGGGGAATAGATATGAAGATAATTACAGCACGGCAAAACAATATACAAATTGTAAAAGATGCAGCGAATATTGAAGAAATTTCTAAAGGTTTCTCTCCAGATAAGAAATATGTAATTACGAATGCAAATAATGAAAAATATTTATTTCGGACAGGAGATATAAAAGAGTATGAAAGAAAGAAAATAGAGTTTCAAATTTTAAATGAAATGGTAAAACGTAACGTACAGGCACAAAGGCCAATTGAAATAGGTATATTGGAAGAAGAAGGTGTATGCTATAGTATTTTTTCATATTTAGAAGGGGAAGATGCGAAGAAGCTATTGCCTACGTATTCACCAAAAGAACAATATGATATTGGCATAGAGGCAGGAAAAGATTTAGCGAAAATGCATACATATGAAGCGCCTAATGATATACTTCCATGGTATGAAAGAGCAATGAAAAAACATAGTAAATATTTAGAAGCATACAAAACATGCGGAATAAAAATAAAAAATGATAATAAAATTATTAAGTTTATAGATGAAAATGAAATGTATGTAAAGGATCGCCCAAATCGATTTCAACACGATGATTTTCATTTAGAAAATATAATTGTACGGGATGGGAATTATGTAGGTGTAGTTGATTTTAATGGTTATGACTGGGGCGATCCACTGCATGATTTCGTGAAAATTGCACTATTTGCAAGGGACATTAGTATTCCGTATTCAATCGGACAAATAGAAGGATACTTTAATAGGAGAATACCAGAAGAGTTCTGGAAATTATATGCGGTGTACGTTGGCATGACAGTTTTCTCATCAGTTGTCTGGACATTAAGAGCAGCACCATATATGTTGGATGATACGTTAGAGCGTCTTCATATTGTATTGGAAGATCATAAAAACTTTGAGTTATTAAAACCAAGTTGGTTTCAACCAGATAAGATTGATATGAAATAGAAAAGGTAGGTGTGATTCGCACCTACCTTTATTTTTTACCATTCTTCATTTTGAAGTAGTTGTAATGCTAACTTTAAATCCACATCTTCTTGTATATGTTCCGGAGTCCATGGGATATGTATATGAGGTTGTATTCCAATTCCGGACATTCCTTTGCCTTTATCTATAATAGAAAGCCGTGAAGTAGGATAGTAAAGAGCGAACGTACCAGCCCATTCCATTACTGCTAAATTAGAATAATCATTTAAACCAGCAGTAGGACGACCTATTACTTTTACTTTCGGTGATTTTTTTGTTGCTTCTACAAAAGAATCACCAGAGCTTCCACATGTAACATCTGTTAATACGGCTACTCTACTTGGTGTTGTTCGTCCGTGTATTTTCAAAGTTTGAAGTTCTTTTGGTAGTCCAGATGTATCAAATGTAACAAGGCCCTTTTTATAATTCTCTTTTAAATCGTGAATAAACATATCGGTGACTAACTTTGAAAGGTCGTCTGAAGAATCATAATCTTCTTCGAAGTCTTGCATTCGTAAATAATAATTTCGTTCTGTATGATTTAATTGCATTGTATTTGAAGAGTCGAAAAGAGAAATTTCTTTGTCTTCAAATAAGTAAGGAAGTATGTTGAAAAATGCATCATCACTTCCACCACGATTCAATCGCACATCTATAATTAAGTTTTGAAAAGAATCCAGCTCGTTTTTGTATGAGTCGATTAATTGATTAATAGCTGCAGCATTTGCAAAGTCAGTTAAAGTAATTAAGAGTGTATCTTTATTGTACTTTTTTAATGAATAGATAGGTGTGTATTCGCTTTGTTTATATTTTTGTAAAGAAATGGTTTCGGTTACTCCATCTTTATCTATAAGTGTACAATTTGATGATTTTAATAAAACATAGTCCCATTTTTCACGCTCATATGTATTCTCATTTACATACTTTTTATACTTTATTAATAGCTTAGGAATTTTCATATTATCTAATGCAACGATAGTTTGTCCTTTTTTTACTCTTTTTTCTTGTGAAGTAGATGTAATATATAGGTGATCTTCGTATCTTTTCACTTGGAAGCCAACACTGTTAAGAGGTTGATCGTTAGAGCTCATTTTGAAAAACATATGATTGTCTTTGAAGTCTAATAAGTAATCATTTACAATTTCAGTGAATTGTACTGGTGTTAAATCTCTTTGCTTCTCTAGTTGCTCAATTGTTTGTAAATATGTAGTAGGATCATCCCATCCTTTTTTATCAATACAACCGGAATAATCGTGATGAGTAATCGAAACAACTTCTTTGAAGATTTCTGTGTACAATGCTTTTCCTCCTTATAGTTTAAATAACTAAATAAAAGGATTCCTTGTTCTATACGTAAAATCCTTTATTTGGATGAGAATATAAAAATAGAGGGAAGTGTATCTTCCCTCTATTAAAATAATTATTTAATTTTCTTAAATGTAAGCGGCTGAGTACTTAATGTAGCTGGTACATGTAACTGAAGGGATGGGAATTCACCACTTACATTCATTTCATAAGCGAATAATAAGCTCATTTTCATTTGGAATAAGTCAACTTTTGCAGAGAAGATGTCGTAATGATGATGCCCTAATTGAATATCCATTTCCATAAATTGTACATATAACGAATCATCTCGTTTGTATACTTGTAATGTTCCGTATGCAGGATGTTCAAAAGTACCAGTATAATCCTCTAACTTGTGCGAAGGTGTAGTCCCTTTAATTTGTTCAGGGAGCGATTCAGTTGCTTCTTTCATCATTTCCTTCATTTTTTTAGTATCTTCTACAGCACGTTTATGCCAATCAATGGATTCTAATTCAAGTAGTTCGTCATAAATTTGATTAGCGAGATAAGTAGGAAGTAATGTTCCTCCAGCATTCGTTAAAATGACAAGGCCTATGTTTTCTGTTGGTATGAATGAAACAAGTGCTGAAAATCCATCGATATTACCGCCATGATGAATTACTTTTTTACCACGATAAGCGCTAATAAACCAACCAAGACCGTAACTATTTAATGGAGATTCAGGGAGTGATAAAACGGGTTGGTCTGGAATTGAATTGTGTGGTGTATACATTTGTTGTAATAATTCAGAGGAGATTAATTCATGATCTCCAAATTTTCCTTCGTTTAAGTGGAGAAGTACCCAATTTGCCATATCTTCAATTGTAGAATTAATACACCCAGCAGCGCCAACTGTATCGATGTTACGGAATGGAACTACTTTTATTTCACCGTCATTTTCAATGTAAGGTAAAGCGTAATCATCTGTAGTTTGTGAATCGTTAACAGAGAAGTTTGTATGTCTCATATTTAAAGGTTCTAAAATATGTTCTGTAGTATATTGCTCCCACGTTTGATTTGTAATGTTTTCAACAATGCAGCTAATTGTTGCATACATTAAGTTGTTATATAGAAATGCAGTCCGGAACGGTGTATCAAGTGGTAAATGTTTTATTTTTTCAACGAGATCTTGTCGAGATAAGGAAGAGTTGTACCAAAGAGCATCATGACGACTCACTCCAGTTCGATGAGAAGCTAAATCCCGTCCTGTAACTTGTGAGCTAGCAAGTAGTTCAGATAAAGTAAAGTTAGGTATATAAGAATGGATAGGAGTATCCCAATTAAACTTTTTTTGCTGTGCTAACAAGCTTAATGAAAGTGTGCCAAACGCTTTCGTTGAGGAACCGATTGCGAACCGGGTATTCGCTGTAACAGCCTCTTTTGTTTCTATATTACGATAGCCGAAACCTTCTGAAATAATAACTTCACCGTCTTTTATAACAGCTACAGCAGCACCAGGAACATTTAAATTCTTCATCATTTTTTCAACCGTTGTTTGTAAAGAAGTCATAACAGGCGTTTCAATTTTAGACATACTTCTAACCTCCAAATATAAATTTTGTTCTACCGCACTATACTTTCGGTAATAGAAAATGAAAACCTTTTTAAATTTGGAAAGTTAATAATTTTGTAAGAATTAGCGGAAGAAATTTTATTAATTAGGATTATTAAATTTACCATTTTTCATGTTATGATAAATTGCATATACGATTGAAAGAAGGTTTTCCTACATATGAAACATGCTGAAAATGAATACTTAAATTTATGCCGCCATGTAATGGAACATGGTACGAAGAAAGAAGATCGTACAGGGACAGGAACTGTATCTGTATTTGGATATCAAATGCGTTTTGATTTGAGTAAAGGATTTCCTTTATTAACGACAAAAAGAGTACCATTTCGCCTTGTAGCAAGTGAACTACTTTGGTTTATGAAAGGTGATACAAATATTCGCTATTTATTGCAGCATAATAATAACATTTGGAATGAATGGGCGTTTAAGAGCTGGGTAGAAAGTGATGAGTATACTGGTCCTGACATGACGGATTTTGGTCTTCGCTCACAACAAGATGAAGAATTTAAAGTACAGTACGATGAGCAGATGGAATTGTTTAAAAAGAAAGTTTTAGAAGATGATGATTTCTCAAATAAATATGGTTATTTAGGAGACGTTTACGGTAAACAGTGGCGAGCTTGGAAAACGACAGCTGGTGAGACACTTGATCAATTAAAAGATGTAATTGAAATGATTAAAAAAACACCAGACTCACGTCGTTTAATCGTTTCTGCTTGGAATCCTGAAGACGTACCAAGTATGGCATTACCCCCTTGTCATACATTATTCCAGTTTTATGTAGCGGACGGAAAGCTTTCTTGTCAGCTATATCAAAGAAGTGGTGACATATTCCTTGGAATACCATTTAACATCGCAAGTTATTCACTACTAACACATCTAATTGCACATGAATGTGGTCTTGAAGTAGGGGAATTTGTTCATACAATTGGTGATGCACATATTTATACAAATCATTTTGAACAAGTAGAAAAGCAATTGGCACGTGAACCACGTCCATTCCCGAAACTTACATTAAATCCAGATGTGAAATCTGTTTTCGATTTTGAAATGGAAGATTTAACGATTGAAGGATATGATCCACATCCAGCAATTAAAGCACCGGTTGCAGTATAATTGTAGAGGAGATGAAAAAATGATTGTTTCATTTATGGTCGCAATGGACGAAAATAGAGTAATCGGTAAAGATAATAATTTACCTTGGCGTTTACCGAGTGAATTACAATACGTGAAGAAAACAACGATGGGTCACCCGCTTATTATGGGAAGGAAGAACTATGAAGCGATTGGTAGACCGCTGCCTGGAAGACGTAATATTATTGTAACTCGTAATGAAGGATATCACGTTGAAGGATGTGAAGTTGTTCATTCTGTAGAAGAAGTATTCGAACTATGTAAAAATGAAGAAGAGATTTTTATTTTTGGCGGAGCGCAAATTTACGATCTCTTTTTACCTTATGTAGACAAGTTATATATAACAAAAATCCATCATGCATTTGAAGGAGATACATTCTTCCCAGAAATAGATATGACAAATTGGGAAGAGATTTTTGTAGAAAAAGGTTTAACGGATGAAAAAAACCCGTATACGTATTATTACCACGTATATGAGAAACAACAATAATAAAAAAGATTGATGTGAGAATTCGCATCAATCTTTTTATTTATATTCACCAATATAAGTTTATAGATGAGATTCGATAGTGCTATAATGATAGGTAGCATGTAAAAAATGCTAAAATTTGCAAAAGTACTAATATAGAAAGAGGAGGAGAATGGATTGAGAAAGATATGGGGGATTCTTTTTCTTTGCTTAACATTCATGTTAGTTGGATGCGGTAAAGAAGAAAAACCACAAGAAGCGTTTGATACATATGTAAAAGCATGGAATAAACAAAAATTTGCAGATATGTATGATCAACTATCAAAAAATGCAAAAAAAGATATTTCAAAGAAAGAGTTTACTGAGAAATATGAAAAAATTTATTCTGGTATCGAAGTGAACGACTTAAAGGTAGAAACAGGGGAAGTAAAAGAAGATAAAAAAGATGAAGGCCCTGTTCCTTTTAAAGTAAGCATGGATACAGTTGGTGGTAAAATTACTTTTGGCCATGAAGCAAAAATGGTGAAAGAAAAAGATGGAGATAAAGAATCTTGGAAAATAGATTGGACTCCTGATTTTATTTTCCCTGGCATGACGAAAGATAGTAAAGTGCGTATGCAGACGACACAGCCAAAACGTGGTGAAATATACGATCGTAATGGAAAAGGTCTTGCAACGAATGGGAAAGCTTCTGAAATTGGAATAGTTCCAGAAAAATTAGACGATACTGCTCCGCAAACGAAAGAGACAGTAGCGAAGTTGTTAAATATGACTGTAGAAGAAATTGATCAAAAATTAGCTGCTAAATGGGTAAAACCAGGGTATCTCGTACCAATTGGAATTTTGCCTGAAGGGGCAACGCAAAATACGTATATTGATTTAGCAGGTGTTTCAACAAAACCTGTAAATGTTCGTACATATCCATTAGGGGAAGCGGCAGCTCATCTAACTGGTTATATCGGAAAGGTAAATGCTGAAGATTTAAAAACGCTTCAAAAGAAAGGCTATCAAGCTGATGATCCAGTTGGTAAAGCTGGTTTAGAGCAAGTATTAGAGGAAAAGCTACGCGGTAAAAAAGGTGGCCGTGTCTTTGTAGAAGATGCACAAGGAAAAGAAATTAAAAACTTGGCAAAAACAGATGCTGTTGATGGAGAAAACGTAACTTTAACTATTGATAGTGCTGTTCAAGAAAAAACTTACAATGAAATGAAGGGCGAAGCTGGTTCAAGTGCAGCAATTAATCCGAAAAGTGGAGAAACAATTGCACTAGTAAGTAGTCCAGCATATGATCCTAATTTAATTGCACGAGGAACATCGAAAGCGCAACGCGAAGCTTGGAATAATGATCCGAAAAAACCGATGACGAATCGCTTTACACAATTATCGGTACCAGGTTCTGTATTTAAACCAATTACAGCTGCAATTGGTCTTGAAACGAAAACGATCGATCCAAAAGAAGAGTTAAAAATTGAAGGGTTAAAATGGACAAAAGATTCTTCTTGGGGTAATTATTATGTAACGCGTGTGAAAGATGCAAATCCGATTGATTTTGATAAGGCGATGAAATACTCGGATAATATTTACTTCGCACAAGAAGCGTTGAAAATCGGAAAAGACAAGTTTATGAGTGAAGCGAAAAAATTCGGATTCGATGAGAAACTACCAATTGAATATGGATTCCCTGCTTCTAAAATTGCAAATGACGGTATTAAAAATGATATTCAAATGGCAGATACAGGATATGGACAAGGACAAGTATTAATGACTCCTCTTCATTTAGCTTTAACGTATGCGCCAATTGTAAATGATGGAACGATTCCATCACCGTATATTATTAAAACAGATAAACAACCAAAAGCTTGGAAAGAAAATGTAATTTCTAAAGGAAATCAGGATATATTAAAAACTGCTATGACGAAAGTAATTAATGATCCGGATGGTACAGGGAAAATTGCTAAGATTGATGGAATGACTCTTGCTGGAAAAACAGGTACAGCGGAATTAAAAGTATCTAAAGAAGCCGAAGGAAAAGAACTAGGCTGGTTCGCTGCATTTGATTTGAATTCGCCAGATATGGTCATTACAATGATGATTGAAGATGTAAAAGGTAGAGGCGGAAGTAACATTCCAGCTGAAAAAGTAAAACATGTTTTTCAAAAATAATATGTAATAAAAGGCTACCTCTATAATTTATAGAGGTAGCCTTTTTGTATGAAAATTCTTAATATCTGTATACTAAATTTTAGAGAAACAAAATAAATCATTAACTTACGAAAAAAAAGTAGCTATTTTTTATTGACATTGATTAAAACTTTTTGTATTATACTTATATAAGGTAAGTTATTAACTTTTAAAAAACAAATCTTGAATTAAAGATAAAGAGAAAAAAGGGAGAGAATACAATGACAAAAGTACTATTTATCACAGCAAATCCAAATTCAGCAGAAGGTTCTTTCGGAATGGCAGTAGGGGAAGCTTTCATCGAGGCTTATAAAAACGAGCATCCACAAGACGAAGTTGTAACAATTGATCTATTCAATACTACTGTACCAGCAATCGATGCAGATGTATTTGCTGCTTGGGGTAAATTTGCAGCAGGTGAAGGCTTTGAAACTTTAACGGAAGCTCAACAACAAAAAGTAGCAGCAATGAACACAAACTTAGAAACATTTATGCATGCAGATCGTTATGTATTCGTAACTCCAATGTGGAACTTTAGCTATCCACCAGTAGTAAAAGCATACTTAGATAACGTAGCAATCGCAGGTAAAACATTCAAATATACTGAAAATGGTCCAGTTGGCTTATTAGAAGGTAAAAAAGCACTTCACATTCAAGCAACAGGTGGCGTATATTCTGAAGGAGCATACGCAGCTGTAGACTTCGGACGCAATCACTTAAAAACTGTATTAGGATTTGTCGGTGTAAATGATACTGATTATATTGCAGTTGAAGGTATGAATGCAAACCCTGAAAAAGCACAAGAAATTAAAGAAGCGGCAATTGCTAATGCTCGTGAATTAGCAAAACGTTTCTAATATAGAATGCTTAAAAAGTCCGAACACTTGATGTTTGGACTTTTTTTCTGGATGGAACTTATGAATTGTGTATTTATGGATCGTAGCGATCGTCGTCAATCTCTTAAAGCAATTAAAGATGGAATCGAACTATTAAAGAATGGACATTCTATCGTAATTTTCCCAGAAGGAACGAGAAGTAAAGGTGGCGAAGTTGGAGAGTTTAAGGCTGGTAGTTTCCATCTTGCAGTAAAGTCAGGTGTAGCAATTTTACCTGTAACGTTAGATGGTACATATAAGATGTTTGAAGCGAATGGAAATCGTATGAAGTCAGCTCATGCAACAGTAACAATTTCTAAGCCGATTACACCTGAAGAGTATGCGAATATGGATATTAAAGAATTAACGAAGCATACACAGGAAGTTATCGCATCACAATTACATAAGTAATAAAAAAGGTTTCAGCTTATAGTAAGCTGAAACCTTTTTTATTATGCTGTAGGTAAGACGTAAAAGAGTACACAGAAGAACATCATCGCACTACCACCTAAAACGAACAGGTGCCATATGGCATGGTTGAAAGGTAGCTTTTCCCAAAGGAAGAATATAGCTCCGACAGAATATAAAATTCCACCAGCTAAAAGCAGTGAAAAACCATGTCCAGTTAGATTTTCATAAAGTGGTTTAATGGCAACGATTATGAGCCAGCCCATAATGATGTAACATAAAGTTGATGCCTTTATAAAGCGACGTACAAAGAAGATTTTGAAGACGATACCTCCGATTGCAAGTGTCCAAATTATAGCAAGCAACGTCCATCCTAATGGGCCACGAAGTGTAATAAGTAGAAAAGGAGTATACGTGCCAGCAATCAATAAGTAAATGGCTGAATGATCTAAAATAGTAAATATTTTTTCTACTTTAGGATGATGAATGCTATGTAGCAATGTTGAAAACAAGTACAGTAAGAACATGCTTACACCATAAACAGTAAATGCGACTACAGCTGATGAGGTACCGTGCTTAGAAGCATGAATAATCAATATGATTAAGGCAGGGATGCTTAAAATGGCACCGATACCATGTGTAATTGCATTTGCAATTTCTTCTTTTACAAATTGGGTCATTCGTGTCATTTTTTCAGTCATAATGCAAATCCTTTCTACTATCATAAAATAATATGTCATTTCCCTTACCATATCATACACAAGAGCAATAGAAAATGAAATTTGTATAATTGATTATATTTTTGAATTTTTTTGACAAAAGGCAATGGATTTGTTGACGTTTTCAAACTTTTTTGACAAAATAAAATTATGTAATAGTAGGACAAGGAAACTACTAATAAAGGGGATGGGGAAATGTTTTCAAATATTGGCTTTCCAGGGTTAATTTTAATTTTAGTAGCAGTACTCATTTTATTTGGACCTAAAAAATTGCCGGAAATCGGGAAGGCTTTAGGGGAAACGTTAAAAGAGTTTAAAAAATCAACGAAAGAATTGACAGATGACGCATTTCAAGAAAAGGAAAAGAAAGAAAAACTGTAATGTATTTTCCTTGTAATGGATAAATAAAGTGTGGTGAACGAGATGGAAGATCGGGAAATGAGCGTAGTAGAACATATTGTTGAGCTTCGAAAAAGAGTAATATATACGGTGTTATCCTTTGTACTATTTTTAATTATTGGATTTACTTTTACAAAGGATATTTATTTTTGGCTTGTAAAAGATTTACCAATGAAATTAACTGTTCTCGGTCCAAGTGATGTATTGTGGATTTTTTTCTCGATTGCTACAGTATTTGCTATCGTTTGTACAATTCCTTTTGCTGCTATACAAATTTGGTTATTTGTAAAACCGGGTTTACATCCAAATGAACAAAAGATGACAATAATGTATATACCGGTATTGTCTATATTATTTATCGCAGGTTTATGTTTTGGATACTTTATTGTAATGCCGTTTCTATTTCACTTTTTAACTACGATAGGTAATGAAATGTTTAATACGATGTTTACGACAGAAAAGTATTTTCATTTTGTACTTAATTTAACAGTTCCATTTGCTGTGATTTTTGAATTGCCAGTCGTTGTAATGTTTTTAACTAGTATTGGAATACTTACGGCGGAATTTTTAATAAAAATAAGAAGGTATGCTTACGTAGCATTAATTATCATTGCATCTTGTATATCACCGCCTGACTTTTTATCTCATAGTTTAGTTGCGGTGCCGCTTATTTGTATTTATGAAGTAAGTATTGCTTTATCAAAGGTTGTAAGTAAGAGGAAAAAGAAAAGAGAAGAAATGCAGTCGAAAAGTGCCTCGTTATAAAGGCACTTTTTTATTTATTTGTTATACTATAGCTATAAACGTATACAATATATAGAAGAAAAAAATTATAGAATCTCCAAAATTTAGACAAACTTTGCGCTTTTATAAGCTTATACTAAATGTATTAAACAATTGATGGATAATGAGATTCCCGTCTCAGAGATATTTAGGACGGGAAGATGGATTAGGTGGAGATGAATAGAGTATAAATCTTCTAGCCATAAGGACTACAGAAATCATATAAGTCTGATTTTACTCCACTTTAAACAACGTCTTACAGCGCAAAGTAGAGGAAGTTCAAAAATCCAATGAAAAAGAGGATTGATATTGTGATTACGAAAAGTTTTTATTTCACTCATTCAACAGGGGATTGTATTAAAATATTCGAAATCCCTGTCCTACAGGCACAGCATCCATTATCGTTTCTAATTCAGTCTCGTCTTCAATTATTTATTGCAAAAATTCAAAAACAAAAACATCCAAGATTTTCATATTCTTTCCGTGAATATTTACAAAATTGTTTGAAGTGGAATGATTATTTAAATGTATATAAAACAAATACTCTTGAAAAAAATGCATGATATAGAGTAGAGACAGGGTTAGGAGCTCTGTCTTTTTCATTTTAGATATAAAAATATAATTAATTTGATGAAATTTCGTTCCAAATTGTTGAAAGCAGTGGGAATACTAGTATAATAACAAGGAGAGCGTATTGGAAAGGGAAGAATATAATATGCAAAAAATTAAAATTGTAACAGATTCAACGGCAGATTTATCACAAGAGGTAATCGAGAAGTATGACATTCATGTTCTACCATTATCAATCTCTGTAAATGGACAAACATATTTAGATCGCGTTGATCTACAACCAGATGAATTTATTGAAGAAATGATTAAATCAGAGGAACTACCAAAAACATCACAACCTGCAATGGGTACATTTGTAGAAATGTACGACAAGTTAGGTGAAGATGGAAGTGAAGTACTTTCCATTCATATGACAAGTGGAATGAGTGGTACTGTAGCAACTGCAAATAGTGCTGCATCAATGACCGATACAAAAGTAACAGTTGTTGATTCTCAATTTATTACACATGCTTTAGCATATCAAGTGATTGAAGCTGCAAAAATGGCAAATGAAGGACGTTCACTAGAAGAAATTTTAAAACGTGTAGATGAAGTAAGAAAGAATACTCGTTTATATGTAGTAGTAGATACATTAGAAAACTTAGTGAAGGGTGGACGTATCGGTAAAGGAAAGGCGTTTATCGGTTCGCTACTTAATATAAAGCCAATTGCTAGTCTTGAAGATGGTGTTTATAATCCTGTAACGAAAGTTCGTAGCCAAGGCCAAATTGTAAAAACATTAGCTAAGTTATTTGAGCAAGATACAGCTGGAAAAGTTGTAAAGGCTGTTGCAATTCCGCATGCGAAAGCAATTCCTTTAGCTGAAAGTATGAAAGTGGCGGTTGAAAAAGTGAGTGGGTTTGCTCAATCAGAAATTTTCTATACAACGCCTATAATTAGTACTCATACAGGTCCAGGTGCAATCGGATTTATGTATTTAGCAGAGTAATAAAAAAGCTACTTGAAAATATATTTCAAGTAGCTTTTTTATGTAAATAGAAAGTAAGAAATAAGCAGAGCTATACAGGCACTACCGCTAATGATATAGCGAGTCTGTAAATATTCATTCATAGAAAACACCCTTTATCCCGCTATTTGCGGACAGTAAAACTCCCACCTCAAAATTTAGCTGGAGCAAAGAGGTTAGGTGGCGGGCTGTCCGTAAAAGCCCGATTGGTGAAGGTTAATAATCAGTGGGGATAAAGAAACTCCCACTGATTAAAGTTTCTTTATAGGATTTTCTATATTATATGTTGGATATAGGAAATCAGTCGTTACGTTACACATGTAAAATTTCAATTTTTTCATTTACTTGCTTATCTTTTGTTGCGTTACTATAAATAAAAGTTTGGCCTAAAAAGAGTACATGCAGTTGTTCCCATGGTAACATGCGCAAATTCCAATTATTTCGAAGTCTAGTTATTGCTTCACGAGGTGTTTCATCGGCGAGTGCAAAAGCTCCGTAATGCATCGGTATAAAATGCGTAGCGTTTAAATCTAAATAAGCTTGCACAGCCTCTTCAGGTGAAACATGAGATACTTTCATAAACCATTCTGGTTCATAAGCGCCAATGGGCATAAGAGCAATATCAATTAAAAAGCGTTCACCAATTTCTTTGAAACCTTGGAAATAGCCACTGTCACCACAAAAATATATGGTTTCCATAGTTGTTTCATTATCAATAATCCATCCGCCCCAGTGAGACGTATTCATATCAAATAAGAATCTTCTCGTCCAGTGCTGAGCAGGTACGAAGTGAAAAGAAACTTCGTTAATTTTCGTACTTTCCCACCATTTATACTCTTCTACATGTTTAAATTTCTTACGAGTAAATAATTGTTTTAATCCAATAGGTACAAGATATAGAACATCATCATTCAACTGACGAAGAGTTGAAAAATCTAAATGATCATAATGACCATGTGAAATAAGGACAATATCAATTTTAGGTAGTGCTTCTATAGAGAGTCCAGGTTCTGTAAGTCTTGGAACTAGCTTTAATTTATTGGCCCATACTGGATCTGTTAATATATTAAGTCCATTCGTTTGGATTAGAAAAGTAGAATGCCCAATCCATGTGACAGTCGTTTTTTCAACATTACTTTGCAAAAATGCACTTTGTTTAACGGGTGATTGTTCTACTAAGAAAGAAAAATCTTTTTTGTTTTGCTTTCGCTCTTTACGCCAGCGTAAAAAAGAGCGAATTGATTTTTTTGTACTAACATTATCCATATTTTCATAGCGCTTTGCCATGAACATCACCTCATTTAAAATCGTTGTATTTGTATTGTACCGAAATGTTGTTAAGGAATACAGTGTAAAACATGGATTAATGTTTAAGGAATTGTTAAAAAATAGGGAGAGATATTTACAAAAGTAACAATAAAATTAGTTTTATCACTTCGATTTATAGAAATAATAGTAAAAAAATATATTTTGTCTAGTAATTCGCTTGAAATAAAGAAGTAACATACGTAAATTCGTACGATTTCGTGAACAAATGTAGTAAACAATTTTCTCGTAGTGTTAACTTTTGTTATTATAAACATAACCTATTTAAATTTAGGATAGAGAAAAGAGGTTTATAAATGAAGCGTTATCAAAAAATAATTGGTCTTATGGTTGTATTTTGTCTCTTTGTACTTGCTGGATGTAGTGAATCAGGTTCAAAGCTTCGTAAACCATTAAATTGGGATTTAGAAACTTTCCAATTTACAAATCAAGATGGAAAGCAATTTGGTACAAAAGATTTAAAAGGGAAAGTTTGGGTTGCAGATTTTATGTTCACAAATTGTCAAACAGTTTGTCCACCAATGACTGCAAATATGGCCAAGCTGCAAAAGATGGCAAAAGAAGAGAAGATAGACGTTCAGTTTGTTTCATTTAGTGTAGATCCAGACCTTGATAAACCAGAAAATCTGAAAGCTTTTATTCAAAAGTTTACAGAGGATACTAGTAACTGGAATTTATTAACGGGATATTCGTTAGAAGATATTACAAAGTTTTCAAAAGATAATTTCCAATCACTTGTGGATAAGCCGGAGAACGGTCAGGTCATGCATGGTACATCATTTTATTTAATTGATCAAAACGGAAAAGTAATGAAAAAGTATAGTGGCATTAGTAATACGCCATACGAAGACATTATACGTGATATGAAGCGATTAGTGGATTAAAAATAAGGGTGCATAGCACCCTTATTTTTTTTTGCATTAGTCTATGGATAAAATGTCATGTTGCTGGGGAAGTTTCGGCGCCCGAATTTCTAATACGCCGTTTTGATAAGAAGCTTTCGCTGCTTTTTTATTAATTGAATACGGCAACTTAATCAATCTTGATGCTTCTGAAATGGAACGTTCTCGGCGATAATAGTTATGGGATGTTTGTTCTTCTTCTTCCTCTTCGAGTATCTCTTCTTTTACAGAGACTTTTAAGTATTCACTTTGTATTTCAATTTGGATTTGTTCTTTTTGTATACCTGGTAGTTCAGCTGTAACGACGAGTTCTTCACCAACTTCATATAAATCTACAGGGAATGTTAATAAACGGTTTCCTTTTTGGAAAAAATGATTTAAATCAGCGATTACATTGCGAAGAGGTGTTTGCTCGAAGAAATCATCAATTTGCTTTAAGTAATTACGAACCGGTGGGCGAGAAGAATCTTTTTTTTCTTCACTCATGGTATTCCCTCCTAGAAATCAATTTGCAATATCATATGACAAAAGCGGAGAAAGGTGAGTGTCTAGTTTTCATGTTTTCATAAAAAATTGTTAAAAATGTGAAATGGAGTGATTTTTTTATAGTTTTTGGTCGCCATATTCAGTTGATTATGCTAGTATAAATAGGGTTGATATAGTAGTATAGAAACAGAATGAAAACCGAAAGAGGGTAAGAAGTATGTGTGGTTTTGTAGGATGTTTATGTGAAAACCCTAGAGAGTTTTCAGAAACAGAAAAACATCAATTTGAAAATATGAACACGATGATTTTCCACCGTGGTCCAGATGACGAAGGATATTTTCGTGATGAACATGTACAATTTGGCTTCCGCCGTTTAAGCATCATTGACTTAGAGGCAGGACATCAGCCGCTAACTTATGAAAATGATCGATATGTAATTATTTTTAATGGTGAAATTTACAACTATGTAGAATTACGTGAAATGTTACTTGAAAAAGGTGCAACGTTTGCAACACAATCTGATACAGAAGTTATCATTGCATTGTATGCACATATGAAAGAAAAATGTGTAGACTATCTTCGTGGTATGTTTGCATTTATGATTTGGGATCGTGAAGAGAAGAAACTTTTCGGTGCACGTGATCACTTCGGTATTAAACCTTTATACGTCGCACAACAAGGTGATACTACATTCTTCGCATCTGAGAAGAAAAGTATTATGCATGTGATGGAAGATAAAGGAGTTAATCCAACGTCACTACAACATTACTTTACGTACCAATATGGTCCAGAGCCAGAAACATTAACAATTGATGTTAATAAAATTGAGCCTGGTCATTATTTCGTAAAAGAAATCGGTAAAGAGATGGAAATCCATCGCTACTGGAAACCTTATTTCAACGCTTCAAGCGCAACGAAAGAGGAGCATATCCAAGCAATTCGTGATGTGTTATACGATTCAGTAAAAGTGCATATGCGCAGTGATGTACCAGTAGGTTCATTCTTATCTGGTGGTATCGATTCATCTATTATCGCTTCTATCGCAAGAGAAATGAATCCAAACCTTTTAACATTCTCTATTGGTTTTGAGCAACGTGGTTTCAGTGAAGTTGATGTTGCCAAAGAAACTGCAGAGAAATTAGGCGTTAAAAACCATAACGTATTCATTTCAGCGAAAGAGTTTATGGATGAGTTCCCAAAAATCATTTGGCATATGGATGATCCTTTAGCAGATCCAGCAGCTGTACCATTGTACTTCGTTGCAAAAGAAGCACGTAAGCATGTAACAGTTGTTCTTTCAGGTGAAGGTGCAGACGAGCTATTTGGTGGTTATAACATTTATCGTGAGCCAAACTCACTAAAAATGTTCTCTTACATTCCTAGCCCAGGTAAGAGCGTTCTAAAAGCATTAAGTGGTGCTCTTAAAGAAGGATTTAAAGGTAAGAGCTTCCTAGAGCGTGGATGTACGCCAATTGAAGAGCGTTACTATGGAAACGCGAAAATCTTCCGTGAAGAAGAGAAAGTTGAATTAATGAAGTATTACAATGAAAGTGTTAACTATATGGATATCACGAAACCATTGTATAACGAGATTAAAGATTATGATGATGTAAGCAAAATGCAGTACATTGACATGTTCACATGGTTACGCGGTGACATTTTATTAAAAGCTGATAAAATGACAATGGCAAACTCATTAGAACTTCGTGTACCGTTCTTAGATAAAGAAGTATTCGATGTTGCATCTAAAATTCCAACTGAATTTAAGATTGCTAACGGAACTACGAAAGCTATTTTACGTGAAGCCGCACGCGGAATCGTTCCAGATCACGTATTAGATCGTAAAAAACTTGGATTCCCAGTACCAATTCGTCACTGGTTAAAAGATGAAATGCATGATTGGGCTATCAATATTATAAACGAGAGTAAAACAGAGCATTTAATCGACAAACAGTATGTATTAAACTTACTGGAAGCACATTGTGCAGATAAAGGCGATTATAGCCGTAAAATTTGGACTGTACTTGCGTTTATGGTATGGCACCAAATTTATGTTGAGCATAAATACGATACGAATAAGTTCCATGAAGAAACAAAACGTGCGTATAGCTTAGTTTAATTAGAAAAACCTTAAGATCGCATACGGTCTTAAGGTTTTTTTCATAAATAGGAAGTATTATTGATACAATAATAGTAAAAGGATGGACAACATATGATTACGTTTGAGAAAGTTTCTGTAGAAAATGAAAGCGTTGTTAAAGAAATGTTTAAATCGCATAGTTTAGGTGAGAAAAAGGTACAGTACTGTGTGAAAGTTGATGATACATATATTGGTGTAATAGATTATAGTGTTCAAGAGGAACGAGCTGTTTTATCACAGCTAATTATTCATTTTGATTACCAAGGTTACGGTTATGGTACAAATACGTATTTTACATTTGAAGAAATGATGAAACAAAGAAATGTGAAAGAAATAAAAGTGCTACAAGAGGGATTAACAGAAAAGGCGAAGTCTTTCATAGAGAGTTTTGGCTTTACTTCAGAAGATGAAGCGTATGTGAAGAAAATATAACGATGATTATTTATGTAATACAATAAATATAAGGCAGGTGGATGTATGACGATGACTGCTGGTCTTGTCTTAATTGGAGGGTGCTTTATAGTAGCAGAACTATGTCATATAATCATTCGAAAAAGAATGATTAAGAAAAGAAAGCCGTATGAATTACAATACGTCCCTGTCTTTTTCATTATATTTTGTATGCTTAGTACATTACAAAATATAATGAACTTTCCACCACTTGTGAATGTTTTTTTAAAGTTTGGTTTACTTTATAGTGGTGTTGGAATAGCACTTTTATTTATTTTATTTTGCATACGTTATATTCACTATCAATCGTATATATTTATTTTAAATTGGTTAAAGCAAGATGATAGAAACCGCCTTACATAAGGCGGTTTTTTAATTTGCGATTGTAACAGAACTTGTACATTTCACATAAAATAGGACGAGTAGCAATGCTAACATATTACAAGAAAGAGGCGGGGTAGTAAAATGAAACTTGTTATAGACGCAGGGCACGGTGGATATGATTCTGGTGCTGTTGGTAATGGCTTAGTAGAAAAAAACTTAACACTTCAAATTGCTAGACGCGTTCGAGACATTTTAACGGTAAATTACCCAATTACAATTAAAATGACACGTGATAGTGACGTGTTTATTTCTTTATCGGAACGTGCTAATATTGCTAATGCTTTTGGTGCGGATTATTTTATTTCATTTCATATTAATAGCGGCGGGGGTACAGGTTTTGAAAGCTATATTTATAATGCGTTATCCAACAGCAGCACTGCATATGCAAAGCAACAAAAGATGCATACAGCAGTAAATCCTGTATTAACAAAATACGGTCTTCGTGATCGAGGAGCAAAAAAAGAAAATTATGCGGTATTAAGAGAAACCGCAATGGATGCAATTTTAACAGAGACTGCCTTTATTGATACAACGTTTGATGCAAATTTATTAAAAAATCCACAATTTATTGAAGATCTAAGTCAAGCGTATGCAAATGGAATAGCAGCTATTTTTGGAGTAGCTCCAAATCCACAACCACCTAACCCACAACCGACACCTCAAACGAAGGGAATCGCTTATATCCTTGGGAAAAATGTAAATTTAAGAAATGGTCCATCAACTTCTTCCTCAGTTATTCGTCAATTAAATTCTCCAGAATCTTACGTTGTATATCAGGAAAGTAACGGATGGTTAGATTTGGGGAATGGACAATGGGTGTATAATGATCCTTCTTACATTAATTTTGTAAAGACAAGCAATAGTGATGGAAGTCCGATTGGGGTTGCATATATACAAGGGATGAATGTAAATTTAAGAAGTGGTCCATCAACTACATCTGCAGTTATCCGTCAATTAAATCCTCCAGAATCTTATTTAGTATATATAAATGAAAATAGTTGGTTAAACCTTGGTGGAAATCAGTGGGTATATAATGATCCATCTTATATTAAATATACTCAATATTAGGAATTAAAACGATAATACAATATGGATGCGTATCTTTGTTATGTATAACTCAGATACGCATTGTAATAACAACATAAATTTTTATACTTATACACAATGTTTTGAAAAGAAACATTAGAAAAGCGGATAGAATCGAAATGGTATATATTAAAAAAGTTTTCTGATATACATTGACAATGTATGTAGTATACATTAATCTTTAATTGTTAATGATAATCGATTTCATCTAGGGAGGACATATGATACATACTAAAAAACTAATTATGTTCTGCATTATGATACTCATGGTTGTAATTGCAGGATGTAGTAAAGAAGAGAAAAAAGAAAATGATATATCAGTGAAAGCAAAAGATTCATATACAGTAAAGCATGCAATGGGCGAAACGACAGTAAATGGTACACCTAAAAAAGTTGTTGTTTTAACAAATGAAGGTGCAGAGGCTCTCCTAGCTGTGGGTGTAACGCCAGTGGGGACTACGAAACCACGTGCTGGTGATGAATGGTATCCTCATGTAGCGAAAGAGTTGAAAAATACGGAAGTTGTAGGAACTGAACGTGATATTAATTTAGAAGCAGTAATGAAGCTTAAGCCAGATTTAATTATCGGAAATAAAATGCGTCACGAAAAAATATATGATCAGCTAAAAGAAATCGCACCAACTGTTTATGCAGAAACATTACGCGGTGATTGGAAAGAAAACTTTACGCTTTATACAAAAGCTGTAAATAAAGAAAAAGAAGGGCAAAAAGCTCTTGATGATTATAAAAAACGTATTGAAGGAATGAAAGAGAAGTTAGGCGATAAATTGAATTCTAAAGTTTCTATTATTCGTTTCGTGCCAGGTGATGTTCGTATTTATCAAAAAAACTCATTCTCGGGAGTTGTTTTAAATGATATTGGATTTAAACGACCACCATTACAAGATAAAGATGATTTTGCGATAAAAGGAATTACAAAAGAGCAAATTCTAAATATGGACGGAGACTACTTATTCTATTTCACGTCTGATAAAGATGCAGATAAGAATAATGAAGGAAATTCGTTAGCAAAGGAATGGACAGAAGATCCACTCTTTAAGCAACTTCAGGCTTCTAAAAATAATAAAGTATTCCAAGTAGATGAGGTAATCTGGAATACAGCAGGCGGTATTAAAGCTGCGAACCTTATGTTAGATGACATTGAAAAATATTTCCTTAAATAAATGATTAAATACATCACTTTTACGAAGTGATGTATTTTTTGTTTGTGAAAATACAGAAAATTCCTTCTTTCAGGGTGACATAAGTTGTACAATAAAATCAATCATGTGATAAAGGAGTGGGGAAGAATGAAAGCTACTCACAAAGATTGGATCTTGTTTAATGGAAGAATGATTAATACGAAGGAAGAACAGCCGATGGTCGCATTAGAAGAGCGTGGTTTCCAATTTGGTGATGGTATTTATGAAGTATTTAGACTATACGATGGAAAGCCTCATTTATTAGATTTACATTTGGAACGATTCTTTAACTCTATGGCAGAAATAAAACTAATTCCACCATTTACGAAGGAAGAATTAGTGGAAGAGTTACATCAAATGATTGAAAAAAATCAATTTCAAGAAGATGGGAATGTATATTTACAAATATCAAGAGGTGCACAACCACGCAATCATGTATATGAATCAGATATACAACCGACATATTTTGCAAATCTTGTTTCGTTCCCAAGACCAGTGGCTTCAATGGAGGCAGGGATTAAGGTAACAGTAGAAGAGGACATTAGGTGGAAGTTTTGCCATATAAAATCTTTAAATTTGCTTCCTAATATTATGATCAAAAATAAAATAAATGAACAAGGGTATCAAGAAGCAATATTAGTACGGGATGGCATTGTGACTGAAGGGTGTCATTCCAATTTCTTTATCGTGAAAAATAATAAGTTAATTACACATCCAGCGGATCATTTAATTTTACATGGTATTACACGTCACTACGCGATTACATTAGCGAAAGAGTTACATATCGAAGTAGAAGAACGAGAGTTTTCATTACAAGAAGTATATGAAGCTGATGAGTGCTTCTTTACAGCGACGCCACTTGAAATATTCCCAGTCGTTCAAATTGGTGATGAACAGTTTGGAGCTGGTGAAAGAGGACCAATTACGAAAAAATTACAAGTTGCATATGAAGAGAGTATTCGTTTGTTTAAAGTGACAAATTAATCATGAAGAAAAAAGCTGGTATTCTTCCGGCTTTTTTTCATGATATAATTCAAGCGTAGGACAAGTTTTGAAAACGCTGTAAAAAGGGGATTTAATATATGAATTATGAAGATTTTAAAGAAGTAATTCACGGAAGACGAAGTGTTAGAAAGTTTACAGATCAAGAAGTATCTATTAATGATATAAAAGAAATAATTGATTGTGCTCGTTACGCACCGAGTGATACGAATTCACAAACGTGGGAATTCTTGGTTATTATGAATCGAGAGAAGATTAAAGAAATTGAACAAATGACATGGGGTGCATTACATAAACTTGCGACAAAAGCAGCAGAAAATGGAGAAGAGAAAGCAGGGAAATTACTTACACGTTCTTTCGGACCATATGCGACAGCTTTCTCTGAGGCACCAGTATTAATCGTATGTTTGGCAACACCATATGAATCAAAGTTTCGTGAAAAGATATTTGATCCAATTGCTTTTGTTCCAGATTCAGTCTGGGAAGAAGAAGGGATTAAGAGTAGCTGTTTAGCTGCACAAAACTTAATGTTAGCTGCACATGCAAAGGGACTTGGTACTTGTCCAATGACAGGGCCAGTATTGTTAGCTCAAGATGAACTGCGCCAATATTTACAAATTGAGCCTGAAAAACAAATAAATATGGTTATTTCACTCGGATTTCCGAAAGATAAGCCAAAAAAGCTTCCAAGAAAAGAAGTAGAAGAAATCACAACATTTGTTTTTTAAAGTGCTACATAGAAAAGACATTGGACATATCAATGTCTTTTTATTTTTGAGCGGGTATTATATCGATTTGTTGGGCTAAAATGATAAATAAGAAGGAATTACTATTTATTTCATAAAAAAAATTAATGTTCTATTAAGGAAAGTATGATACATTAATCGTGAGCAAGCTTCTATATGTTCATAAAAGTTTTAAATGTTGTCTTAAAATTTAAAAGTTATTTTTGTATAATAAATTATAATCAAATGACAGGGGGGATGGATTTTGAAAAAATTCATAATCACTGGATTGTCTGTATTGTTATTAGTAGGTTGCGGTGCTCCACAGGAAAAAGAGGACGCGCAATCAAAACAGGAAGAACAAGTTGTAAATGCAAGTGATGAAAATATGGTTGTATTTCCTGAAGGTGCAATGTCAATTGGAGAAGGGAAAGTAAAAGTTATTACTCCAGATGGTACTTCTGAAAATGGAAATATACCGACTGTATTCATCAAAAAGGATACTTTAATTCAGCAAGTTGAATTAGAACTTTCTAATTTTCAAAGTGATAAAGAAACATTCATATTTGTAGATCAAATGTATACAGATAGACATCAAGTAACTAGTACAACGCAGACAACAGTACAATTAAAAGAAAAGACGCTAGAAACAGGTAGTCATACAATTACTGCAGTTCAGTATGAAAATAATGATCCGAAAGGAAAAGTTATTAGTTTTAATCAAGCGACGTTTGAAACAAAACCAGCGTCTTAATATGAATAAAAAGTACATTACTCAAAAAGTAATGTGCTTTTTTTGTTTGGAATAGAGTGTGCAAGAGTGACTAACTTGTTTCGTTTTCTAATACGATTAAATAGGAAGAAATCACTTGTTACAACTATGACAGAGAAAGAGGTTGAATATGTGAATCGGTGTATTCGGATCATTTTAATTAGTTTAATGATGGCAGTAATTTGGTTTACGATACAAGAGTTGATTCAAATTACGCTTAATTATCAAATTCATGACTTGGTAATAGGAACTATTTGTTTTACCATTGTGTATCTATTATATCCCGCATTAATGGGCAGTAAGACCTCGCCTTAAAACTCGGGGTATATGTGAGGAGATTAGGTTGGAGATCAACTGTCCGATTGGTTTAACTAATAATCATTGGAGATGAACAAACTCTCGAATGATTAAAGTTTCACTTTATGATAAACTCGAATTAAGGTAAGTTTTACAAGAAAAATGTAGGTATTTCATTTGAAATGTCGAATAGTACATACGATGTCGTAATAACAAATTTTCTATTGTTTACTGTGAAACAGAAGAAGGAGAGATAGTAGTTATGAAACGAGCTCTTATTAATATTGATTATACATATGATTTTGTAGCGGAAAAAGGTGCTTTAACTTGCGGAAAACCAGGCCAAGAAATTGAGAAGGAAATTGTACATATAACGACGCAATATATTGAAAATGGAGATTACGTTGTCTTTGCGATTGATAAACATGAAAAAAATGATGTATATCATCCAGAATCAAAATTATTCCCACCCCATAATATAGCTGGTACAAGTGGAAGAGATTTGTTTGGGGAATTACAAGATGTATACGAAACATATAAAAATGCTGAAAATGTATATTACATGGATAAAACACGATATAGTGCATTTGCAGGAACCGACTTAGAAATGAAGTTAAGAGAAAGAGGAATAGAAGAAGTTCATCTTGTAGGTGTTTGTACTGATATTTGTGTTCTTCACACAGCAGTAGACGCTTATAATAAAGGATTTAAAATTGTTGTTTATGAAAAGGCAGTTGCATCTTTTAATGCGCAAGGGCATGAATTTGCACTTGGACATTTTAAATCTTGTTTACATGCAGAAGTGAAATGAAAAAGAGGCCTTTAAAAAGGTCTCTTTTTTGCGTTTAAACTGAGACGATATTTTGCTCAACTAATTTTTTTATGAATGGGCTAATATTTTGTGGTAGCTCATTTAAATTAAAAAATTGTACATGTAATGATTCGACTCCATCAGCTTTTAGCAAGCCACCTGTAATATCTTTGCAAAGGTAAGCGATTGTTATAGGGTAAAATTCATCTCCGTTCGGTAATTTCATAAAAAATTCTTTACCTGAAAATACAGTTGCTAGCTGAAGTGTACCAATTTCAATTCCTGTTTCTTCAAGTACTTCTCGTCTTCCAGCTTCTTCTATAGATTCACCAAGTTCCACAAAACCTCCTGGAACGCCCCACATGCCATTTCGCCTTTGTTGTAGTAGTATTTGTCCTTGTTCATTGAAAACAGCTACCGCAACGCCTGCTAAATTAAGCGGTCTTGATCCAACAACTTCTCTTAGTTCTTCAATATATCCCATTGCTTGTAACCTCCGTGAGTAATAATATTTTCAAATGAACTATTCGATATTATGTAAATGTTTTCCTTTTATTAGGGTGGGTAGTGTAGTCTTAAAGTAAAGTCATAAAAAAATTCAATTGCTAGCTCCCTTTAGGTTATGAAAAAGGGTATATTTATAGAAGAATGTCTAATGAATTTTAAAAATATAGCAGCTTTGTATAGAATTTTTATTAGTTAAGGAAGTGGATGAATGAGCTTATTAACGTATACTGAAGAATTTTTTAATTATGTAAGGGAGTTTTTACTTTTAAGATTTTTACTATTTGCTTTAGTTTTAATCATCATTTCATTTGTAATAAATCGTATTATTGATTGGTTTTTTAGGAAATCCAGCTTTTTTGATGAAGAGGTAGAGCAGACGATTCAAAGTGTAATTCGATCTATTTTTAGATATATCATTATCATCAGTCTTATCATATATTTAATTAGCCAATTTGTAGATATAAAAAGTATTATTGCAGGTGCAGGGATAGCTGGAGTTGTCATCGGTTTTGCAGCACAACAGATGCTAAAAGATGTTATATTAGGCTTTGCAAGATTAGCGGACAAAGAGTTTCGAGTTGGTGATTTTGTAACTTTTAACGGAACAAATTCAGGAACTATTGAAGAGATTAGTATTCGTTTTATGCAAATACGTGAATGGTCAGGAAAACTACTTACCATCCCGCACGGAGAGATTAGAACGATACAAAATTTTAATAAAGGATGGATGCGTGTAATTGAACGCATCACGGTAAGTTATCAGGAAGATCCAACAAGAGTGAAGGAATTGTTAGAAGAAGTATGTGTTATATGCAATGAAAAATTGGATCAAACTCTTTATAGAGTAGAGGATGACGCTGTTGAACCATTTAAATACGTCGGTGTTACAGACTTAAATCCTAACCTGAAATATGTTGGCTATGAATTTTGTATTACAGGTTTAATAAAGCCAGAAGATTATTTTGAAACTTCTAGACAAGTAAGATTTGAATTAATGTCTATGTTTCATAAGAATCAAGTGCAAATGCCAGCAGCGAATATGGTTGTTACTACTGAAAGTTTACAGCATATCCATGGTGGACAATCTTTATCGGACAGCTAAAGTAGGATCGTTTGTTAACAAAAATTTTGCTTCCAACATTGGATAGAATAACAATAATAAAATGATTGATATAAAGAAAGGGCTGAAGGGATTCGGTTCTTTTTTTATTTATAGAATTTAGAAATTTCTTAATGTTATAATTGTAGTTGGTGATGAGAATGAACTTTGAAGAAAAAGAGATGCATCGTTTAGAAGCATTAAAAGAAATTGCTGAATTATTAAATGAAGCAACAAACTTACAGGATATGTTAGAAAAAGTATTGCATACATTGTTACAAGTTATGAATTTACAAACAGGGTGGATCTTCTTTATTGATGAAAGTGGAAAGCACCGTATGCTTGTAGACGAAAATTTACCACCAGCTCTTACGTGGCAAGAGAAGAAGCCGATGTGTGAAGGGGACTGTTGGTGTGTAGAACGTTTTGTGAATGGGAGATTGGAAAAAGCGACTAATATTATTGAATGTAAGCGAATAGAAGATGCAATTGAATGTAATTGGGGAGAGACAGAAGATGTTACACATCATGCGACAATTCCACTTAGGTCTGGATCAGAAAAATTTGGTCTACTAAATGTGGCTGCACCTCATAAGACTCATTTTTCAGAGGAAGAGTTAGCGTTATTAGAATCAATTGCATTTCAAATTGGAACGACAATACAACGTATTCAATTAGTTGAGAAAGAACGTAAATATGTAGTGGTAGCGGAAAGAAATCGACTTGCACGTGATTTACATGATTCAGTAAAACAATTGCTATTTTCTATTATGCTAACAGCGAAAGGTACTCTGAATATGACGCAAGATAGAGAATTGCAAGAGATGTTAAGTTATATTGGGGAATTATCACAAGAAGCATTACAAGAGATGACTCTATTAATTTGGCAATTAAGACCTGAAGGATTAGAGAAAGGGTTAGCAGAAGCAATTCAAAATTACGGGAAGTTATTAGGAGTTCAAGTGGAAGTTCGAATTGATGGGATGGTTTCAATTGGGGATGAAATAGAAGAAGTTTTATGGCGTATTAGCCAAGAGGCGCTACATAATTGTAAAAAGCATGCTTCGTGTGAAAAGGTACATGTTCTTTTGAAAATAGAAAATAACCAGTTACATTTTTACATAGAAGATAATGGAATAGGATTTATACAAGAGCAAGTAAGGGAGTCAGCACTTGGCCTGAAAAGTATGAAGGAACGTATTCAGTTAATGAAGGGATCGTTTCAAATTATAACAGAGCTGAGAAAGGGAACAAAAATAGAAATTCAATTGCCGATTTGAAGGGGAGAATAAGATTGAAGATTAAATTGCTACTAGTTGAGGATCATCATATTGTTCGAAGAGGACTTGTATTCTTTTTGAAAACGAGAGAAGAATTTGAAATTATTGGGGAAGCGGAAAATGGCGAAGAGGCATTACATTTCGTGCAAAAAGAAAGACCGGATGTCGTACTAATGGATGTATCGATGCCGAAAATGGATGGAATTGAGGCAACAAAACGTCTAAAGCAATACGATGAGACGATAAAGGTACTTATATTAAGTAGTTTTTCAGAGCAAGATTATGTTATACCAGCACTTGAAGCTGGAGCAGATGGTTATCAATTAAAAGAAGTACAACCTGAGCAACTTGTGGCTTCTATTATTGCAGTACATCAAGGAAATGCGAATTTTCACCCGAAAGTAACACCTGCATTAATGGGGCGTTCTGCAGTAAAGAAGGAAATGGAAAATCCTTTTTCAATGTTAACGAAAAGAGAGCAAGAGGTACTTCGCGAAATTGCGAAAGGAAGAAGCAATAAGGAGATTGCAGCAGAACTTCATATTACAGAACAAACTGTGAAAACACACGTTTCAAATGTTTTAGCTAAATTGGAAGTGGATGATCGTACGCAAGCCGCATTATACGCAGTGAAACATGGGGAGAATTATTCATAAGTATGAATAATTCTGTTATATCGTATGACAGAATACATAGGAGCGATTAAAATTTATAGTAATCCCTAATATAGGTTTTTCTTCTTTCAATAATTAGGTACAATAAAGTGAAACTCTAATCAGTGGGGGATCATCCCCACTGATTATTAGTTAAACTAATCGGTTTTTACAGGATAAAGCTACGATGGAAGAGGAGGATATGCTATGCCTGGTACAAGAAGTGGGATTGGAAAGATTCAGGCTTCGTTAAATGGTTTATCACCGAAATTGCGAAGTATTGCCGAACATATTTTGAAACATCCACAAGATGTTGTACATAAATCTATTA
This sequence comes from Bacillus sp. FG16, assembly GCF_057809515.1. Lineage (NCBI taxonomy): Bacteria > Bacillati > Bacillota > Bacilli > Caryophanales > Bacillaceae > Bacillus > Bacillus sp. FG16. The sequence goes on along the minus strand of NZ_JBMDKC010000003.1, from coordinate 5,554 downwards.
CAGAATTAGCTGAAGTTACGAATAGTTCCGAAGCTACGATATTCCGCTTATGTAAACACCTTGGTTTGCAAGGTTTTCAAGATTTAAAGATTACATTAGCTCGTGAAATTGTACATACACCGATGCAAAATATTCATGAAGAGGTATCAGCAGAAGATAGTATGGTAACTGTTGCTAAAAAAGTTTTTCATTCGCATATTACAGGACTGCAAGATACTTTACATTTGCTAAATGAAACAGCACTTGAGCAGGCTGTACGAGCCTTGCAAGAAGCAAGTCGAATTGAGTTTTATGGAAATGGTGGCTCTGGTATTATTGCGATGGATGCGTATCATAAGTTTATGAGAACGGGTGTTTCTTGTATCGCTCATACTGATTCACATTTTCAAATTATGGGAGCAGGTTTACTCTCGGGAAATTCAGTTGTTATTGGCATTTCTCATTCTGGTAGCAATAAAGGATTACTTGAAGCGTTAGAAGTAGCGAAAGCAAGAGGGGCCAAAATTATTGCGATTACGAGCTATAAGAAATCAGCATTAAGTCAACTTGCTGATATAACGTTATATACATCAACACGTGAGACTGAATTCCGCACAGAAGCAAGTTCATCACGATTAGCACAGTTAAGTTTATTAGATACTTTGTATGTAGGGGTGTCGCTGCAGCGACAAGAGGAAACTCTAAAAAATTTACAAAGTATACGTGAAACGATTTCGATGAAGCGAATATAAAAAAGCTCTTCAAATGAAGAGCTTTCAGACTGTAGACCAATTATTTTTGGAGAGTTCAAATGCTAAAAATAGTTTGTCTCTTATTTTATGGATAATTTATCCAATGTTATTTATATGTAGTGCTTTCTATACTATAAGTGAGGAAGGTGTCTTATGAAAATATCCGTTTATGTTGCAAGTGCATTTAGCAAGGATCATAAAGGCGGAAATAAAGCAGGAGTGGTATTTATTGAGAATACAAATACATTGACCACTACTCAAAAAATGACAATAGCCAAACAATTGGGTTATGCGGAAACCGCATTTATATCAGAATCTGAAATTGCTGATTATAAATTTGAGTATTTTACACCAAAAGAAGAAGTTGATTTATGTGGTCATGCCACAATTGGCTCTTTCGCGATACTGATGCATTTAAATAAACTTTTCAGGAATCGCTATACGATTGAAACGAACAGTGGTGTTCTTACTATTACCATAAAAGATGACATCATATTCATGGAACAAAATAAACCGATATTCTATGATGTTGTATCTCCAAACGAGTTCATCGACTGTTTTGACATTAAAGATATAGACAATAAATACCCAATTCAAATTGTCTCCACGGGCTTAAAAGATATTTTAATTCCTATAAAAAGCGAAACACAATTACATGCACTGCAACCTAATTTTGAAAAAATTAAAGAAATCAGCAAGTATTATAATGTTGTCGGGATGCATCTATATACTTTTAATGACAATCGAATTATATGCAGAAATTTTGCTCCACTATACGACATTAATGAAGAAGCAGCGACTGGAACTTCAAACGGTGCATTAGCTTGCTACCTTTATGAACAGCACTATTTGCAAAAAGAAGTCTATGTATTTGAACAAGGTTATTCTTTACACTCGCCTTCCGAAATATTAGTTAAATTAGCAACCAATAGCAAGAATAAAATAGAAAAAGTTTATGTTGGCGGCAAAGGCTATTACTGTGAAACTAAGTGTTTAAATGTAGAAAATGTTGAGTGAAGAGCTTTTTTATCGATGAGAAGTTTGTTAATTTATTTTCTTTTAGAAATGTATGACTTACTTATAAGCAGTGATAAACTCTCATTTTTTAAAATCTAAAATAAAAACCGATTTATGTAATAATTCAAATATTGTTCATAATTTCACAATTTGTTTATGAAGTATCATGTTATGATGAACATGTAATGATGATTGAACACTTAAATTTGGTACGGTAACTAGCCAAAGTAGTGGGGAAAGTAGTTGTGAGATAAACTCATTAAAACGCTAAAACACTAAAGGGGAGATCACATATGAAAGCAGTAGTGGTTAATAAAAACAGCAAAGCAAACATCGAAGTGATTGAAAAAGAATTACGTCCGTTACGCTCAGGTGAAGCGTTAGTAGATGTAGAGTATTGTGGAGTTTGCCACACTGATTTACACGTTGCGAATCATGATTTTGGTAACACTGATGGCCGTATTCTTGGTCATGAGGGTGTAGGTATTGTTACGAAAATAGCTGATGATGTTACTTCACTAAAGATAGGTGACCGTGTAAGTATCGCATGGATGTTCCAATCTTGTGGACGTTGTGAATATTGCGTAACTGGTAGAGAAACATTTTGCCGTGAAGTTAAAAACGCAGGTTATTCAGTAGATGGTGGTATGGCTGAACAATGTATCGTTACAGCTGATTATGCGGTAAAAGTACCAGAAGGATTAGATCCTGCTCAAGCATCATCAATTACATGTGCTGGTGTAACTACATATAAAGCTATTAAAGTATCAGATATTAAACCTGGTCAACCTATTGTAATCTATGGCTGCGGTGGATTAGGTAACTTAGCTATCCAATATGCCAAAAATGTATTTGGTGCAAAGGTAATCGCAGTAGACATTAATGACGACAAATTAGCCTTAGCAAAAGAAGTTGGTGCTGATATGATTATCAATCCAATTTCTCAAGGTCCTGCTGATAAAATTGTTCAAGAGGAGCTTGGTGGCGCTTATGCTGCTGTAGTAACAGCAGTCTCTAAAGTAGCCTTTAACTCAGCAGTTGATGCAGTACGTGCTTGCGGTAAAGTAGTTGCAGTAGGGCTACCAGTAGAAACTATGGATTTAAACATTCCGCGACTTGTACTAGATGGAATTGAAGTAGTTGGTTCTCTAGTTGGTACTCGTAAGGACTTAGAAGAGGCGTTTATGTTCGGGGCAGAAGGAAAAGTAGTGCCGGTTGTTCAAACCTGTTCTCTAGATAAAGTACAAAATGTATTCGAAGAAATGGAACAAGGTAGAATTCAAGGGCGTATGGTAATTGATTTTAAACAGCATAGTTGCGATTGCAAATAATTCACTTTAAATATAAAAAGCATGAGTCTAGCGAAGGACATGTAAAAAAGTTAGACGGCATAAAAAGATGATCCCTGTATTTAATAGGGATCATCTTCTTTATATTCTACTAATATCAATGCCAATTAATATTTGATTAATGAAAAATGATTAAAGGTTCACTTTATTTGCAAACGAAAAAGAATCTTTATGTTTAACAAATTTTTTATGATTTGGAACGGTTTGAATTGCTACAACTTGCGAATCTCTTGCTTTCAGTGCATCTTGAATCCCGATTGTCATAAGCTTAATAAATAGAATCGTAATAAAGAATGAAACGAGAGTATAAAAAATAATCCACCATGAAAGATTCATTTCATAACGATTTAATCCAATAAGGCCTGCCCAATCATTAGATAGAGAAACAGGTTTGAGCACTCCGTCATAGAGTTCACGCATTTGTATCCCGCCAATTACAATGTCAAGCAACGCCAAATGGATAACGAGTATGAGTGCTTGGACGATATGTTCCATAAATACCACAAATAAGCGATCAAGTAATAAGACTCGTAAGTGTTTTTTGATAATATGAAAACGGCTAGCACCCAGTAATTGTGAACTTAAAATGTAATCTTGTTTCATAAATTCATCGACTTCTGAGGATATATATAAAGAAAGTGTAGGCAGAGCCACGAAAATAAGTACGAGTACTTGATAAAACGCAAATGAAATATTTGGGTCTAATCTATCAGCATTTGATACGATTACAATATTAACGGGCGTGATGAGTATAAATGCGATAAATAAAGTTGGAATATAATAAAAAACTTCTGAGCATGATTGGAAAAATTTCTTGAATTTTGGAGCATATAAACTTAAGAGGATTCCTATACATGTTCCGAATAAAATTCGAAAGAAGCTAATTGCCACGGCTAATAAAATGGTGAATTTTGCTCCTTCTACAATTTGTAAGAAAACAGACTCTCCAAAACGATCAGATCCAAAAGGCGGCATTAACGATGGTGGAAAGGGGGCCTTTCCAAGTAATTCGTTATTGTCATTGTAAAGTAACTGAGGAGGTTTTGGGATGTTATCTTTAAAGAACCAACTATAAATAAAACTAGCTGAAACAAGTATGAATAGATAAGTAAAGCCGATTAAAAAGCGTTTTGATTTCCAAATAGATTTCATAATGATACTCCTTTCAATTGCTTTTTCCATCTATTCATCATAAAAGAGATTATTTGGAAAGTAGCATAAAATGGTAAAATAATCATGACAAGTATGATAAATGCAGCTGGAGGTGAAACAAACGCCTTTTTAAATAAAAATTGAATAATGCCTTCCATATTAAAAACAAATTCTAAAATGAATAAGTTAGAAAGTAAGAAAACGAAAATCGTTTTTAAATGATGGAAGAAATGGATAGATATATTTTTGAATAAATGAATGCATAGTATATAACTTGATGAAAGGCCTTTTCCATATGCAACCTCTACGTAATGTTTTCCTTCTTCTTCTTTTATGTATAACACCATCATCCGAAACATTTGTAATGTAGGTAAGACAGCTAATGATAAAATAGGGAGTAAATAAGCTCGATTTTCATTAAAAGAAATAATAGTGACAGGAGATTCCCCGAATTTCTGAAGTACCCATATGAAAAATATTTGCAAACAAATTATCATCATCATATCAGGGACAGCTTCTAATATGAACACAATTCGGTTTATCCATTTTTTTATATAATCTTTTGCTAAAAAATAAAAAAATGCCATGCTAGATGATAGAAAGAGAGCAAGAAAAAAGGCTAAAAATAATATAGTAAATGAATATAGGTAAGGTTCTAAAACAGTTGGAAATAATGGTGTTTTTTTGAAATGGCCAAACTTCGGGTCTGATCCTATAATCACTAATGATTCAGGGGAGAAGACCTGTTTTAACATGGTAACGATCTGATTAAAAAAATAAATTGGTTGAAAGGTAAACCCTTGTTGAGTGATAAATAAATAAGGTAAATTTAATAATAGTAAGAGTGATAAAAGAATTGATGAAAGCTTAATTGTGAATTGAGATATTTTATTTAACATTAAATCCCTCCGACATCTTTTTTACAACATTATACAATAAATTCTATATTATTGTTTTATTTTTCTGAAAAATAAAAATACTATTAAATTTTATAGTATGCAAGATATATTTACAAGATAAAAAAGTGATAGTGGGGGGGCCGCGCTCTATGTTTATCAAGATAAAAGGACTAGTGAATCTAAAATAATAAACAAGAGCAAAATGCACAGAATTCTTATTCTGCGGATAGTTACTTTTCTTGGCTTGATGGTGATGTTACGTGATCCCTAAAAATGAATATTGCTTCTCAACGCTTTTTCATGCAAATGAGTAGAACGTATGGAGGACTATGTATGTGTTGTTAATGAGAGTGTAAATGTCAAGATGATCATGTACATTTTCACTTGTTTAAGCATGTACAAATTT